>CAUVJF010000041.1:0-9924 GCA_963552125.1 uncultured Atopobium sp. | reverse complement strand
CCCCTGGTTGTTGCATATCCGGGCTACCCTTACGTCTATGTGTGCGTAAATAATGGTGAGCCTCTATGGGAAACCGCTGGTCTGAAGGCTGGGGATACAGCCACGGTGACGCTCCACGAGAAGCAGAAGTACGCAACAGTTCAGAAGGCTCTGGATGCAACGTACACTAACAATCGCTCCGACTACGCAAGTGACGAGGCCTTTGCCAACTTCCGTCCCATGAAGGGTGGAAATCTTGCCAAGGGCGTGGCATATCGTTCGGCGTCGCCTATTGATAACCAGAACAATCGTGCGCCTTATGCGGCAGATCTTGCCCAGAGGTGTGGTGTGCAGTTTATCTTGGACCTCGCGGACACCAATGAAGAGATCCAGAGCTATTACCAGAATGCGGACTACGATATTACGTGGCACCAGAGCTTGTACGATGCGGGGAATGTCGCAGCTCTTGACCTCAATGCCAATTACCGTGGCGGACAATACGCTCATCGTCTGGCAGCGGGCCTGCGCGAGATCATTCTGCATAAGGGCCCCTATCTTATTCACTGCACCGAGGGTAAAGATCGCACGGGCTTTGTCTGCGCCCTTCTCGAGGCACTTTGCGGCGCATCCTACGACGAGATGCGCGACGACTACATGATTACCTACGACAACTATTACGGCATTAACGAAAAGGACGACAAAGCTCGTTACGACGCCGTTGTTGACGTGAAGTTCGACGACATCGCTCGCTGCATTGCTGGGGTGCCTACGTACGGTTCGCTCGACGGCGCAGATTACGCAGCTGGAGCTCGCAAGTATCTGACCGATGTGGGCATGACCGAGTGGGAAATCAACAAGCTT
Organism: uncultured Atopobium sp.; assembly: GCA_963552125.1. Taxonomy (GTDB): domain Bacteria; phylum Actinomycetota; class Coriobacteriia; order Coriobacteriales; family Atopobiaceae; genus Lancefieldella. Next base: position 9,084 of record CAUVJF010000041.1, on the reverse strand, counting down.
GTCGAGCGGTTAACGAGTAAGTAGCGGGTTGTGGTCGCACGCGGTCGCGGGCTGCGGGTCGCAGTGATGGGCACCCAGTGACGGTCGAAGTGGCAGCGATGGCGGTCCGGGTCGCGGCAAGAGCTGACAGGTTAGTCACCTGGCGAGAGGAGCAATCTTCTCGCCAGGTTTTTTAATAACAAATTTAAGGTATTTGGAATGGGTATGGTGTTGTTTGCAGGTGAATTTTATGTGAATGACTTTGCGATAGACGGCTTTCGTTGCATTTGTTATAAGATTCTCACTTCTGAATTTTGTATGGATTTACGTGCTGTTTTGGGGACTGTATGAATGTAGCGAAATGCCTTGAGAAAAAACTTATGCCAATGGCAGAGTTGGTGAGTAAGAATAAATATCTTCTTACTATGCGCGACTCTTTTGCCATGCTCATGCCAATCCTTATTATCGGATCAATGTTTACGCTGGTAGGTAATCTGCCAATTCCTGCGTGGGTTGATTTCTTGAAATCCACTACGATTCAGGGCAGGTCGCTTTTCTCGCTGTTGGCCATTCCTTCTGCCTGCACTGTTTCGCTCATGGCAATATTTTTGTCGTTCGAGATTGGCTGCAACTTTGCTGATCAACTTGGTTTAGAGGATCGAGTTTCTGCTGGTATGGTTTCTCTCGTCAGCTGGTTTATTTTGATGCCTCAAGTGACTGAGTTTTTGCCCCAGGGAGCTTCTCAGCCATTTTTGGTGGAGAGCATTCCTCTTGCGTGGACCGGCGCGAGGGGTGTGTTTGTATCGATTATCGTAGGTTTTTTGTCGGTGTCCATTTTTGGATTTGCTATCAAGAAGAACTGGGTTATTAGGATGCCGGAGGGCGTTCCTACGTCTGTTTCGCTTGCGTTTAGTGCTCTGGTTCCGATGGCGCTCACGTTTGCCTCAGTATGGGCGATTAGCGTTTTGTTTGTACTTACCCCTTGGGGAGATGCATTTACCTGCATTTTTTCGATGTTGCAGACTCCGCTGACCATGCTTGGCGGAACCGTGTGGGCCTTGGCGATTGCTTACATCATTCAGGGCATTTTCTGGTTCTTTGGCATTAACGGGTCAAACATTACTAGCCCTATTTTTACTCCGATTTTGACTGCGCTTACGCTGGAAAACCAGGCCGCCTTTGCCGCCGGCACTGCGCTGCCCAACATTATCAATCGAGAGTTCGATGCGTTCTTTGCGCTGTTTGGTGGCGGAGGATCAACGCTTTCGCTGTTGATTGTGATATTTTTGTTCTGCAATTCTCGCCGTGCAAAAGACATTGCAAAAATCTCCATTGTGCCTGGTATTTTTGGTATTAACGAGCCCGTCATGTACGGACTGCCGATAGTTTTGAACCCCATTATGGCAATTCCTCTGATTTTTACTCCGGCACTCAACATTGTGATTGCATGGTTTGCCATGAGTACGGGGCTGGTGCCTCTGTGTAACGGCATTATGCTGCCTGGAAGTACCCCTCCATTGATCTCGGGATTTCTTCTGTGCGGATGGCAGGGTTCTTTGCTTCAGCTCGTATTGATTTTGATTGATATGGCAATCTACCTGCCGTTTATTAAGGCTCTGGATATGCAGTTTCTCAAGGAGGAAAAGGGAGCTGAGACAGAGCATGCAGTCTAGGCGCTGCGGAGACATAGTGTGCGTTGAAGGCAGCTCTGGGTGGGCTGCCTTTTTCTGTTCGCCGAAATGTACAAGAAGTTAAAAGTGCAAGCTCCAATTAGGAGGATACTATCAGTATAAAGCGCAATTTAACTGGTAGTACATGATAGGCGATGACATAGGTTGACCTGGCAGTGTATGCGAGCAACCAGAAAAATTCACTGGCTTTTGCCTAAAGGGAGCAGCAATGATAGATAGACAATCTCTTGATGAGGTCCTCACTCAGTACAAAGAGAATTTTCCTTCTCACTGGGAGGAAGAAAAATATAAGTGGGAAGCAATTAAGTGCTTCCAGGATAATTGGGATATAAACGCCCAGGATTTTCCTGCGATGCTGAGAAAGTCGCTGTCAAAGACAGATAATCTTTTAACTACTTCTTATGATTTTTCTCGTAAGATGATTGAGTTTTATGCTGAACAGGATGCAGAAGAAGTTCGTAGTATGTTTATGCAACTTTATGACGAGAACATCGATATAGTTGAGCGTATTAACGGATTTATGGCAAAGTCGGATAAGTTACTGGATGTATATGGTCCTGAAGGAAAGCAGCATTATCAAAAAGAGGGAACCATCACAACTTATCTTTGGCTTAGATATCCAGACATATATTACATATATAAGTTTAGACAAGTAAAAGCTTTATCGGATAGGTTAGAGAGCAATTACGAGTTTAAGCAGGGGGCATCTACAACTAATATAAGGACGTATACGAAATTTTATAATGAAGTTAGAGATGTAATTTCTGAAGATTCCGAACTCATTAAGATGTTTACCTCTGCTTTAACAGAAGATTGCTATCCAGATCCTTATTTTGTGACTCTAACGGCTGATATTGCGTATTTCTCAAAGGATTATAAAGAGATTCCTCCAACTCAACCTGGTGATAAGTTGTTTTGTATTCCTCCATATAACAAGGGAAAATTTTTGGAGGAAGTATTTATGCCGGAGGAGAAGTACGACAAGCTGGCAGCTGTCCTGTTGAATAAAAAGAACATTATTTTGCAGGGAGCACCAGGAGTTGGAAAGACCTTCTCGGCAAAAAGACTTGCATATTCGCTGATAGGTGCCGTGAACGAGGACGCTATTGAGTTCGTACAATTCCACCAGAATTATTCGTACGAAGACTTTATGATGGGCTACAAGCCTAGTGGTTCAAGCTTTGAGCTCAAGAAAGGCGTGTTTTATCGTTTCTGCAAGAAGGCAGAGGCTGATCCTGACGCAAAATATTTCTTTATTATCGACGAGATTAACCGTGGCAATCTGAGCAAGATTTTTGGTGAACTTTTGATGCTCATTGAAAACGATTATCGAGGTACACCGGCTACACTTGCGTACAATGACGAGAAATTCTCGGTTCCGGAGAACCTTTACATTATCGGAATGATGAATACGGCAGACAGAAGCCTGGCAATGATTGACTATGCTCTGCGTCGTCGCTTCAGTTTCTTTGAAATGGAGCCTGGTTTTGAGACTGAGGGCTTTATCCAGTACCAGCAGTCACTTAAAAATGAAACCTTTAACGATCTTCTCGCCAAGGTGATTGAGCTGAACTCGGAAATTATGTCAGATAGATCGCTAGGCAGAGGATTTTGTATTGGTCACAGCTATTTCTGCGGTCGCGATAAGCTGAGCTGCACCGATAAATGGATGCAGGAGGTTGTGGATTACGACATCTTGCCAATGCTGGGCGAGTATTGGTTTGACGACCAGGAGAAATACCAGCGCTGGGAGAATATCCTTCATGGAGTGTTTCAATGACCGAAGATAGACATATCTTCATTAAAAATATTTACTATATGCTGTCGTACGCCTTCACTACGCTGCGTGAATCTGTGTATGAGGACGTGCAGAAGGAGATGTTTGACTCGATTTATAACCTGTTTGCGGCCATCTTGTCCAAGGGGATTGGTTTGCAGCTCAAGCAGGGCTTGTATCGCGAGTACATAAGTTGTGCGGAGGATCTGGCGGTTGTTCGAGGCAAAGTTGATATGGCGGGGACCATTAGGAATCGCCTTGCTCGTCGCGTACAAGTTACCTGCGATTTTGATGAGCTTTCGCAAAACAATCTATTCAATCAGATCTTAAAGTCGGTGGTCCTTTTGCTGCTCAAAAAGAAGGATGTATCGCCGCAGCACAAGGTTGCGCTTAAGCGAGAATTGCTTTTCTTTGCGGACATTGATGAGGTTGATTTAAAACAGGTTCGCTGGGCGGATATTCGTTTTCAGCGCAATAACCGCACGTATCAGCTGCTACTCTCAATTTGCCAGTTGATTGTTGAAGGCATGCTCATGACCACTGAAGGTGGAGAGTACCGCCTGGCAAGTTTTATTGACGAGCAAAAAATGCATAGGCTGTACGAGAAGTTCATTCTTGAGTATTACGCTCAGGAGTTTGCCCAGCATGTGAGAGGTTTTTCTGCTAGAGCATCGCAAATTCCTTGGGATTTGGACGATGGATATGTTGGGCTTTTGCCGGACATGCAGACAGATATTACACTCTCGTATGGTGATCAGATTTTGATTATTGACGCGAAGTATTATCAGCATTCGCTTCAAGAAAATTTTGGTGCGCATAAGGTGCATTCGGGTAATTTGTATCAGATGTATACGTATGTGAAGAATAAAGAAGCCCAGGTAAAAGGTGCCGACCGGAAGGTTTCAGGCATGCTTTTGTACGCGCGAACAAATGAGCTGCTGGCTCCTGACGACGTGTATCAAATAAGCGGCAATAAGATTTCTGTGCAGACGCTTGATTTGAACAAGGAGTTCTCGTGCATTTCTGCGCAGCTTGACAGGATTGTGGAAGACCAGTTTGGGATAGAAAAATAGGACCGGCCCTGGACTAGGCAAAAAGCTCTAGCGGAACCGGTCATGTTGATGTAAGTATACAGGCTTTTTTAGATGTGGCTATTTTGGATGAGGTAAATAAATACCTTCTGCAAAAATATCGTTCTTATCGAGAAGTTCTTGTATTCTTCTGGCAACCGAAGTATTCCCATCGATGGCTTTTCTGTAGTAGTTAGCCATTAGTATGTGTGCGTAAACGCTCTTGGGGTCAAAGCTAATGTCTTTTGGGCGAAGTTTTTTCTGAACTGGACATTGGATGCGCATGGGTCTATTCCACAGTTGACGATGATGTGCACATAAATTTCTTAGTACATGTAAAGAATGAACGACACTTGAAAAAGGTTTCCATTGGACGCCGAGAGATTTAGCTACTCTTTTGGTTACCTCAACATTTTTTGAATAGCTAATCATATTAGAAATTCTTCCAAAGGATAGGACCTCTACAGCAACCCAGATTGGTACATCATGATATTTTTCATAAGGTGTGTTGGAGTTCTTTTTTGAATAATGCTGAATGATTCGGCTTTTGTCATGATCAAGATCTGAAAGAATTCCCGGAATTATAAAGTTTTTTGCAAAATTACGCTTAGCATAAGTATTGCAATCAAGATAGTAAGCATTTGAACCATACTCATTACCAAATTCATGGGCAAGCTTTGCTCTAATTGCGATTTCGATAACACTTAATTGCTCTGTCAGCAGAATTCGTAATTTAGCATCAAGGTTAATAAGCTTATTAATATCTTGAAAAGAAGTATTGCCTACAAACGAGTTCTTGCCTTTCTCCGGATCTTCTTGAAAATCACGAGCATATCCAGAGAAACGATAGTAATTTGTCCTACTTAAAAATTTCCTCAGTTCATTATCATCTGGGCAGATAAGTCCACGGTCTTGAATTAATAAACAACACATCTCATCGATGCTTTTAAAAGGTTTATTTTCCATGTGAATCCCAATGCTATGAAAAGGCCCACCGCATTTCAGGACGCATTGCGTAGCCTTGGGTGGGCGCTGATGAATTAACTATAAACTAAATAGCATGGTTGTCTAGAGTAATAGGGCGGAAACTGTAAATTCTCTATAGCAATCTCTTCAAGCTATTTATGCAGGTTTATGAATATGGTGTAGGGATCAGAGCGTTTCTCGCTAGCCAAGGTTTGATTAAATTGCGATGTATATACGCGCCGGTAAAACAGCTGTTGCGTAAAAGTTTTGCGGGGTTAGGACTCGCGCTGTTTGCAGGCGTTGCTTGGCGTATAGTTATAGAGTTACAAGAGAAAAATAGAGGCGTTCTAGAGGGCGTTTTTACGCCGAGAAGAGTGTTTATGCTTGCTATAAAAAATGAAACAAACGTGGTGCTTGCGGTTGATACGTCGACGGACATGCTGGCGTGTACGGTCGCGCGTCTGACTAGGCGCGATGCCGCTGCGGCGGCCGCGGACGGCGGATTCGACGTTGAGGTACTAGCGTCAACGGATCACCTGTGTCGTCGTCAGGCAAACGTGGAGCTTGTGGGCTCGGTCCAGGAAGCGCTTGACGCCGCTGGACTGACTATGGCTGACGTTGACGCTGTTATCGCAGGTAGAGGACCTGGTTCGTTCACGGGCGTTCGCATCGGCGTGGCCACCGCAAAGGGTATTGCCTGCGGCTCTGGTTTGCCACTTTATGGCGCAAGCGCTCTTGACGCCATGGCGTTTAGCGCGTGGAAGGCAGGCGTGCGCGGTACCGTTGGTGTTGTTGCGGACGCCATGCGCGGCGAGGTCTATCCGGGCATCTACCTGCTGGATGACGCCGGAGCACATAGAACATTCCCGGTGGAGACCGTCCTCAAGGCAGACGCCTGTGTGGAGGAGTGGTCGAGCAGGACTGATAAGGACCAGCTCACGCTTACAGGCAATGGTTTAGTGAAGTACCGTGAGCGTTTTGAGCGCGCGGGTTTCTCGACATACACCGATGAAGTAACGTGGTTCCCAACAGGAGAAGGCCTGGTACGCGCGGTGTGCATGCCCGAGTATCAGCAGGCGGGTGCGGGCGATCCGGCACTGGTGCTGCCCATTTACACGCGACTTTCGGACGCGGAGGAGTCGGAGCGCAAGCGTTTGGGCCTCAAAGAGCCGGCAACGGTGGCCCTGACCGGCGTGGATGATGCGCTGGCCGATATTCACCTGCAGCTTCGTCCGATGACGGTGAACGATCTGGATCAGGTGGCGGAGCTTGAGGCGGCAACATATGCTGACGCTGCGCATTCTGCCTGGTCAAAGCAGACGTTCTACGATGAGCTCTCAGGCGTTGGTCGTAGCTGGTGGCTAGCTCACGATCGCGGAACGGTCATCGGTTTTGCGGGCGGTCGCCTGGCAGGAGCTCAGTTTGAGGTGGAAGAAGTGGTGGTGACGCCTGAGCGTCGTCGCCAGGGAATTGCATCCAAGCTGGTAGAACGCGTGGCATACGATGCTCAGATGCTGGGCGCGTCTGCGATTACCCTTGAGGTGGAGGAGGATAACGCTCCAGCTCAGGGCGCCTATAGCAAGCTGGGATTTGCCGAGGTTGGTCGTCGCCCGGGATATTACGGTCCAGATTGCGCGGCGCTTTTGATGACGGCGCAGCTGCCTTTGGCGGTTGGCGCTGGCTTTGAGGCGAGAAACCCTGAGCCGCACGCGTCGGTGCGTCCGTGGCCTATTGTTGCAGGTGAGCGCTCTGAAGAGACGCTTGCGGCACTGCGTGAGGCAGGGGATTTGATTCTCAGCCTGGAGTCCTCTTGCGACGAGACTGCCATGTGCATTATGGATTCACACGGCGTGGTCTGCGCAAATGTTGTCGCAACGCAAATTGACTTCCACGCTCGCTTTGGTGGCGTCGTGCCCGAGATTGCTTCTCGCAAGCATACCGAGGCCATTGTGGGTCTTTTTGAGGAGACCATGGCCCGCGCGGGCGCGCACTTTGGTTGCGACACGCTGGTGCCGTCTGATCTGGCCGCGGTTGGTGTTACCGCAGGTCCTGGCCTTATCGGCGCGCTTGTTGTAGGCGTGGCGTTTGCTAAGGGCTTCTGCGTGGCCACTGGCCTGCCGCTTATTCCCGTCCATCACCTGGAGGGCCACCTGCTGGCCAACCTGTTTGAGACGCCCGACTTGGAGCCTCCGTTTGTGGCAAGTCTGGTCTCGGGCGGCAATACCATGCTGGTACATGTGCGCGCCTGGGGAGATTACGTGGTCCTGGGCTCTACCATTGACGACGCCGTGGGCGAGGCCTTTGATAAGGTTGCTAAGGCGCTTGGCTTGGGCTACCCAGGCGGCCCCGTGATCAGCAAACTTGCAGCTCAGGGTAATCCTAAGGCCATCCACTTCCCGCGCGCGATGATGCACAGCGGCGACTATTCCTTTAGTCTTTCCGGCCTAAAGACCGCCGTTATCACCTACATTGAGGGCGAGAACCGCGCAGGTAGAGCTATCAATCTGCCAGATCTGGCCGCTTCGTTTGAGCAGGCTGTTATTGACGTGCAGGTTGCAAAGGCTAAAACCGCTGTAGAGGAGACGGGTGTCTCCGATTTCTGTGTGGGCGGCGGCGTTGCTGCCAACCCCGCGCTCAGAGCTGCATATAAGGAAACCTTTGGTCGTATGGGTGTTCGAGTGACGGTGCCCCCGATGTCGGTTTGTGGCGACAATGCCGCAATGATTGCTGTCGGCGCACTTCGTAGCTACCGTACGCAGGGTTTCTCGCCATTGACCTTGGACGCAAACCCCAACGCGCAACTGGGATCGTGGTCGTCGGATGCGGCGCCCGTTGTCCCAAGCGGCATGTAAGGAGGCTATTGTGCAAGACGGATTCATCAAAGTTGCAAGTATCACGCCGCGCGTCCGCGTGGCCGACGTGGCATTTAACGTGGAGAGCTGCCTGGCGGCCATCGAAGAAGCCGCAGGTAATTGCGGTGCCAAGGTGGTCGTACTGCCCGAGCTCTGCATCACGGGCTACACCTGCGAGGACCTGTTCTGGCAGGATGCGCTCCTGGACGCTGCCGAGCGCGGCTTGGTTTCCATTGCTGCCCGCACGGCCGACGTCGACGCGTTGCTGCTGCTAGGCCTGCCTGTTCGCGTAGCTGGCAAGCTCTACAACTGCGCCGCTGTTCTCTTTAGGGGAGAGCTTTTGGGCCTGGTGCCCAAGCGCTACGTGCCCATGTACAACGAGTTTTACGAGGGCCGACACTTTGTTTCTGGCCCCAAGACGGTCACCAGCGTGGACTTTGGCCTGCTGGGCGAGGTTCCGTTTGGTACCAACCAGCTGTTCGCGTGCGACACCATCCCTGAGCTGGTCGTGGGCGCGGAGATCTGCGAGGACCTCTGGGTGCCCATGCCGCCGTCAAACGCGCACGCCGTCGCCGGCGCCACGCTGATCTGCAACTTGTCCGCGTCGCCCGCGCTGGCCGGCAAGTCCGCGTACCGTCGTCAGCTGGTTGCGCAACAGAGCGCGCATCTGATCTGCGGCTACGTTTACGCAAGTGCTGGTGAGGGCGAGTCTACGACCGATTTGGTTTTCTCGGGCCATGATCTTGTTG
>CAUVJF010000040.1:0-10989 GCA_963552125.1 uncultured Atopobium sp. | reverse complement strand
TATGCGCGGTTGCATAGGACACGACGTCAAAGCCGTGCTCCACAGGGAGAATGCGTGCCGAAAGCACTCGGCCGTCTGTCAACTCCAGTGTTCCCGGGACCGCAAGGTGCTCGCCAAACGTTGCTGCAGCAGGCGACGCAGCTGCGGGTTCACCGCTGGCCGCGACCGCAGCCGCAGCGCCGACCGCCGTGCCCGCGACCGCACTTCTCGCGGCACCCGTGAACGAGAATGTCACGGTGCCCAGACGAACACGCGCTTCAAGGTTTTGCGGCAAGTTAGCCACGCCAACTCCTGCAGCAACCGCTTCAAGCACGGCATCTACGTGCCTGAACTCTAGCCATGCCTCGGGAATCAGCTGCCGAGCCACAATCCTTACCACGCGACGAGCAATCACCACGTCAGTAGAACTCAGCTTCAACGCGTCAAGTACCAGAGAAGACTCGCTCTTGCGCAGCGTAATCTGCCTCAGCTTGCGAGCGGCCTTTCCCTCAAGATAATCGTCTTCGTCGGCCATCAAATCTGCAATTTTACACACCGTCTGCACCAACATCGGGTTTCTCGCCTTCAGCAGAGGGAGCACGTTATGGCGCATATACGCACGTAAATAGTGGGTGTCGGTGTTGGTGGCATCCTCATGCCAATCCAGAGCGCGAGCCTTCAGCCAGTCTTTGAGCTGGTCATGCGTGTAGTCGAGCAGCGGACGATAAATCAGCCCGCGGTGCCTGGGAATCGACGCCAGGCCGCTCATGCCGGACCCACGCATCACGTTCATCATGAACGTCTCCGCGCGGTCGTCCGCCGTATGCGCCGTCAAAATCTTTGCCTTCTGGCGAGAAACCCCCTGCTCAGCGCAAAGTTTTTGAGCGAGTTCTCGCGCAGCGTCATACCGCACCCGACGACCAATTTCTTCCACGTTGCCATCACGTTCCTGTGCAAGCTTTGCCACGTCCACACGCAGCACGGTGCAAGAGATGCCCAGCGAGTCGCAAGTTGCTTGAACAAAGTGCTGGTCAGCATCAGCGTCTTTGCCGCGAAGCAAATGATTTACGTGCAGCACATGCAAGCGCTCTTTTGCAACGCGCACAAGACCTGTGCCGTCTCCAAGGTCAAGCGGCTCCGTTGCTGCCATGTGAAGTAGCGCCATCGAGTCGGCTCCGCCCGAGACCATAAGAATTACAGGCGCGGCAGCCTGACCACGTCGCGAGCCCTCTACCTGGCCTCGATGCTGATCATCTGCCTGGTCTTTTGCGACGAGAGCGTTCTTTTTATTGAAGTATGCGTGTACGGATGGCACTTAGCACCAATTTCTGTCCGGTGTGTTTGTTACAGTTATACCCGAAAGTTACTCAGTAGAAAGAAATTCATGAATCCCACGTTTCACCTACATATTCTTGCCAGCGGATCAAAAGGTAATTGCAGCCTGCTAGAAACGCCTGATGGTCTCATTATGATTGATTGCGGAATCTCTAGAAAAGAAATTCTGCGTCGGTCTAAAGAGCTGAACGTTGACCTCTCTGAGCTTGTGGCCATCTTTATTACGCACGAGCACACCGATCACGTCGCGGGTCTTTCGGTAGTAAGTAAAACTTTTGATGTTCCCGTGTTCGCTACAACAGGAACTGCTGCCGTACTTTCAAGAAAGCCCTGTTCCAACGTCACCTTTACCCTTGTTGACCAGGCAGGTTCTGTCCATATTGACGCCGCTCCAGACATTGAGGTAAGCATCTTCCCCACCTCGCACGATGTTTGCGAGCCTATGGGCATGCGCTTTGATTATCTTGCTGGTCCTGATAGGCGCATCGTGGACTCCGTGGGCTACTGCACCGACACGGGTATTCTGACGCCCAAGGCTCTCGAGTGCCTCTCTGACGTGCGCATTCTTGCTATCGAGTCCAATCATGACGAGCACATGCTGCTCACGGGACCCTATCCTTACATGCTCAAGCAGCGCGTCCACGGAGACTCCGGTCACCTATCAAACGAGTACACCGCGCAGGCGTTGCCGCAGCTTGTTGGCCCAAATACACGCTGCGTGGTTGGCATGCATCTTTCTCACGAGAATAACCGTCCAAGCGTCGCAGTTAGAACGCTTGCTGAAGCGGTTGGCGCGCAGCCGCTCAACGATGCGTTTACCGAGGCACAGTCTCCCAACGGCTCTCTTGCCATCTGCGTGGCAAGCCAAGATTGGCCGATGTCGCTGTAAGCTGCGCGCCTCTCGACGATGTCGCTCTAAGCTGCGCGTGTACGCTGACACACCGCGTGTCCCGGTTTCGAGACAACAAAAAAGCGAGAAAACCTTGGAGTTCCAAGATCTTCTCGCTATGCGAGGTGCCTGTAATCGGGCGTTGAACAGACACGTCTAGCCGTACACTCGGCTGCAGCTATACGTGCCTGGCAGGTCAACTACCAGGCACCTTACTGCCTGAGCAGCAGCTTGACTGACCGTCAAAGCCGCCGCTCAGAGCACTAGTATTAGTCGATTACAATCTTTGTGACGCTAGCCTGCTGATCCTGCTTTGGAACAGTAATGGTCAGGATGCCGCCATCAAGCTTTGCAGTTAGACCCTCTCGAGCTGCGTCCTTCAGATACACGCCACGAGTTGCCTGCCACTCAGAAGACTCTTTGTGCAGGTAGTTCTTGGCCTTCTCCTCCTCGGACTCCTTGCGAGTAGCGGTGATTGAAAGCCTACCCTCATTGAGCTCGACGTCGATGTTCTCCTTAGAAACGCCAGGGAGCTCGGCTGTTACCACGTAAGACTGACCTGCATCCTCAACGTTCATAACAAATGCATCGGACGATACGGAAGACAGAGCGGAATAAGGCGCGTCAAAGAAAGAATCAAATGAACCAAATGGCCACGTGCTCAGATTCCTTGCAATACGATCATAGGGAACTACATTCTTCATAGTAACCACTCTTTTACTGGTAGATGCCGTTATTGGCACTTCGTTGTTCATCATCTGTTGTACCCTGCTTGCACGAATTTATACAACTTTTTATAAAATTTTTAAGTCTTAATGACTAAGATTATCCTGCAGTTATGTACCACGTAGATGCGCGTGAGTCGACGCCAAATCACTCGTCCGTCTCACACGTCTGTCTGACGCAGTCGCGTAAATATCCAAGCAAAACTGTGCAGGATTGTGCGCGCTGCGGTATCATGTTTTATATCAATGTTTTGCGAGACTACGACAAAAGGACCATCGTGGACACCTCGAACAACCTTGAAAATAACGTTTCACCTGCGAATCAGGACCCTCGTTCTGACGCTCAGCAGGAGTTTGAATACGCTGAATCTTTTGAGCAGGAAGCCCAGCCAGCTGATGATGCCGAGCTTCACGCAACTGGTGCACAGCACTTCTCATCATCTGAGATTTCTGAGCATGCGAGCGAGGACGCTGCAAAGCAGCCATACGTCCGCCAGCATCGCCATCACAAAACAGTGGAACCTATCAGCGACTTTACAATGCCGGGCGAGAAACTCGAAATTCCAGAGAACCAAGCTGCTGGCTTTGAATCCAGCAAGGGCGCTTATGCGAAGAAGGGTTGGCGCAAGCCAAAGAACGAGATTGCTCACCTTCGCAAAGACGTTCACTATGGCCAATACCTGCAGGTTCCTAAGGGCCAGCGCGACATCTTTGTCCGAAAAGAGCGCCGCTCAAATGCAGGCTCGCTGATTGCCGCCATCATCGTTTTGGCCATCATTGCCGCAGTTTTCTATTTCCTTTGGACCTGGATGTCCACCAACTGGGGCGTTGCGATTCGCTAAACGCGCTGTTCGCCAGCGGTAGCTGCAAAGTCGCGATGTCGTGCGGTGTGTCAGCAGCTGAGCCATCCAGTGCGCGCCTGATTTCTGCAAAGAATCTGTAACTTTTGCCTAAAAGCATCAAAGAATCTGTGGATTTGCCTGATTTCATCAAAGAATCTGTGTCTCAAACACAGATTCTTTGCACTTTTCAGGCTCGCAATCATGAACGTAACGCCGAGCCACACAAAAAAGCCGCTGATACGTCATGTACCAGCGGCTTTCGCTTGTAGAGTTTTGCGTGTGCCAAGAAGCATCTGGCGAGAAACCCGTCTAGCTCCAGGGATCGCGCTCAAAGAGCGGCTCGCTCACGGGACGACGATCGGAATACGGGTCGTAGCCGTCATCGTCCTCGTTTTCCGCGCGTGCGAACTCCGGGTCAACAACCTGCGCTTTCTTGGAATCATCGCCTTTGCGCGTTGCTCCCTGCGGCTTGACCTGCGCTATGACCTGCGGGGCAGCCGTTACGGCAGCCTGTGCTTCGGGTTTCTCGACCCTGTTTGCCTCGTCACACATGTGCAGCCTCACTTACTTCTTGCGAGCAACCAAGTTGCCGTTCTCGTCGGTATCAACCAGAACAGTATCTCCCTCATGCAGCTCACCTGCAATAATCAAGTTTGCTACCTGATCAACAACGCGACGCTGAATCAGTCGCTTCAGAGGACGAGCACCGTAAACAGGATCCAGACCGTCAAGAGCCAGCGACTGCTTTGCCGCCTCGGAAAGCTCCAGTGTCATGCGCTCGTTAGCAAGCCTGCTACGAACATCCTTAAGCTGAATGTCCACGATGCGCTCAATGTCCTCAAGGCCCAGAGGCTGGAACACAACCACGTCGTCGATACGGTTCAAGAACTCAGGGCGGAAGGAACTGCGCAGCGCCTCCATGACCTGCTTTCTGGACTCCTCGTTGAAGCCCTCAGCGCCGGCACCAGCAATGAACTGCGAACCAACGTTACTGGTCATGATAATGATGGTGTTCTTGAAGCTCACCACCCTACCTTGACCATCGGTTAGGCGGCCGTCGTCCAGAACCTGCAGCAAGATGTTGAAGACGTCAGGATGAGCCTTCTCCATCTCGTCCAGCAAGATAACGGAGTATGGATGCCTGCGAACTGCCTCGGTGAGCTGGCCACCCTCATCATAGCCCACGTATCCTGGAGGTGCGCCAATAAGACGCTGGACCGAGAACTTCTCCATGTACTCAGACATATCAATGCGGATCAGCGAACGCTCGTCATCAAATAGCAGCTCTGCCAGCGCCTTTGCCAGCTCAGTCTTGCCCACGCCGGTTGGGCCCAGGAAGAAGAAGCTGCCCAGAGGCTTGTTTGGATCTGCGAGACCTGCGCGAGAACGACGGACTGCTGCAGCAACTGCGGAAACAGCATCGTCCTGACCAATAACGCGCAGGTGGAGCTGATCCTCAAGGTTCTTGAGCTTGTCCATCTCGCCCTGCATCATCTTGGACACAGGCACGCCGGTCCACGAAGAAACTACCTCGGCAATCTCGTCCGTGGTGACCTCTTCCTTGAGGATTCCGCCGTCTTCCTGCTTGGCGAGAAGGGCTTTTTCTGCCTCATCGTATTTGCGCTCAAGCTCTGGAATAGTGCTGTAACGAAGCTCAGATGCCTGCGCCAAATCACCCTCGCGGGTTACGCGTTCCATCTGCGTCTTTGCGTCCTCAATCTGGGACTTCAAGTCCTGTACCAGGTCAATTGCACCGCGCTCGTTCTGCCAGTTGGCCTTCATGCCATCCAGCTTCTCCTGCGTTGTAGCAATCTCTGCGCGAAGGTTCTCCAGGCGCTCCTTAGAAGCAGCGTCTTCCTCCTTCATCAGAGCCTGCTCCTCGATTTGCATCTGAGTGAGTTGACGATCAACCGCATCAATCTCTGCTGGCATAGAGTCAAGCTCCATACGAAGTCTTGACGCCGCCTCATCTACCAGGTCAATTGCCTTATCTGGCAAGAATCGGTCAGAAATGTAGCGGTTAGAGAGGTCTGCTGCTGCAACCAAAGCGGAGTCCGTAATACGGACGCGGTGGTGCTGCTCATACTTCTCCTTAAGGCCACGCAGGATAGAGATGGTGTCCTCAACAGTAGGCTCGGAGACAAGCACGGTCTGGAAACGACGTGCAAGAGCAGCGTCCTTCTCGATGTACTTGCGGTATTCATCCAGCGTTGTGGCACCAATTGCGCGGAGCTCGCCACGGGCAAGTGCTGGCTTCAAGATATTGCCAGCGTCCATGGAGCCCTCTGAAGCGCCGGCGCCCACGATGGTGTGGAGCTCGTCGATGAAGAGGATAATCTGGCCGTTAGACTTGGCCACCTCTTTGACCACGCTCTTCAAGCGGTCCTCAAACTCGCCGCGGTACTTTGCACCTGCTACCAGGGCGGACATATCAAGCTCAACAAGCTCTTTGTCGCGCAGAGTGCTTGGAACGTCGCCAGAAACAATGCGCTCTGCCAGGCCTTCCACAATTGCGGTCTTACCAACACCAGGCTCGCCGATAAGAACAGGGTTGTTCTTGGTGCGGCGACTCAGAACCTGAATGGTGCGACGAATCTCTTCGACGCGGCCAATAACTGGATCAAGCTTTCCCTGACGAGCAAGGTCGGTCACGTTACGACCGTACTGCTCCAACGCCTCGAACTGCGGCTTTGCATCCTGAGAGGTTACGCGCTCATCACCACGAAGCTCGTTGTAGACCTCTTCCACACGCTTAGCGGTAACGCCGGCATCGCGAAGAATCCTGCCTGCGTCAGTGTTGTCGTTTGCCAGCGCAGTGAGCAGGTGCTCAGAGGTAACGTAGGAATCTCCCAGCTTAGTGGCAAGCTTCTCGGCCTCGTTAATAACCTTGAGAAGGTCGTTGCCAATGCCAATCTGTGCTCCGCTTACTTTTGGAGCCTTAGAAATTGCCTGGTCTACCTGTGTGGCAATTGCATCAGGATCTGCACCAATCTTCTCCAAGATAGAACGCAGGTTGCGCTCATTGCTGTCCAGCAGCGCCTTGAGCAGGTGTGTTGGTGCAACCTCGGAAGCCTCTACATCACCAGCAATACCAAGAGCTGCCTGCAGTGCTTCCTGGGCGGTTACGGCCCATTTATCTAGTCTCATAAAATCACCCTCCTACCCCAAACAATAATCGTGCCGGGGACTGAATCTTCATCGGATTCTATATACCCCCAAGCACGACTTTTAATACATATCTAAGTGTGTTTATAGTAGATTTTCTTATTGCACTATGCTGAGCTTTTTCGCAGCCAAATATTAAGCTTTTGCGCTACCCAGCTTTAAGCTTTTGCAGCCCTACCCCGCGCCTTATTGCTTCTAAAATTCAGCCTCTTCATAGACCAGATTTTGCTTAGCTTCTATTGTCGAGAAAAACTTGGCAGGTGTAAGCACTGGTATATCCGAGCGAACAAAATCTGCCGCATTTCTAGTGACGATATAATCTGCCTTTATCTTCTTAGCAGCGCGCCAAATAAGACAGTCTTCAAAGTCTTCCCACTGCTCCGACAATGCATACGAAATGTCTGCACCATCAATAGAACATACGTTAAGCAGCGGAGATACTTCTTTAAGGATTTCTTGCATACGAGCAGAGCCGTGAGCCTTAGCACCCACATAGTAGAGATCTGTATATGACTGGGCTGCTATCCACAACTCAGCATCCCTAAACTGCTTCATTATGAAAAGCTTTTTTGCATCAGCAACAAACTGTTCCCTACACAAAAAGACGTCCAGCAAAACGTTAGTATCAATCAAGAGCTTCATAGTCACTTGACCTCCACTCGCTGATTGCTTCTTTGTAGGTGCTATCGCCTAAATCATTCCAAAACGATGCCGGTGCGGGAACAGATATCTTTCCAAAAAGTGACGCTAGCTGCTCTTTGTCCTTCTCGCTCAATTGGCGAGAAGACCCTTTGGCAGAAGATTCCAACGAAGCGCTTTCATGAGCATCAGGAAGCTTACCTGTCACCAGCACATATTCAAAGGCCGCATTAATTAGCTGGGTGGTGTTTGACCCAAGCGATTCAAGAACCTCGGTAACCTGATTTTTAACTTCAACAGGAATACGAGCAGTTACAATGCTGTCCATGAGCACTCCCTTACCTAGTTATATCATTGTATTCACGTATTACAACTAGGTCAAGGAGCACTGATTAAACAGTTTCTGACTGAATATTTCCGTCTTTTAAAACAAGAGACTTGAAGCGTTCTCTTATTTCAGGGGTCACTTGATGAGACGTCATAATAACGGTTCTTTCCTTATCTTTTAAGATCAAATCAATGAGGCTCTGAACTGAGTCGGCATCCAAATGAGCAAAGCTCTCGTCATAAATCACAATTTGTGGCTTAAACAAAAAGATTCGCGCAAGAGCCAACCGTTGTCGTTCTCCACCAGAAAGACTGCTTCCGGCTTGATCAATCACATGATCAATTCCGTCTGGATATCTGGTGAGAATCTCAGAAAAGCCCGATTTCGTAATAGCGTCAATAATTTCTTCGTCAGTAAAGTCATGGCAAAACAACGTTACATTATCCCTGATAGTCGCGTTAAAAATAAACGTTTGCTGAGAGCAAGGGATTATAAATCGAGCATATTGCTCACTTTTGAATTGCTTGATTGGAACACCATCCAAACAAATGTCTCCGTTATCTGGGCTCAGAGCATCCGTTAGCAGCTTGATTAGTGTTGTCTTTCCACTTCCCGAACTTCCTTCTAGTAGATACTTTCCGCCACGTTCCAAAGTAAAACTAATATCCGATAAAACTAATTTGTCCTTGTCATAGCCATACGAAACATGATTGACCGTTAGATTTGCAAAACGCTCAGGGGTATTTTCTGCCCCACTTTCTGTAGCCGGAGCTTCATTAAGAAGCGTTTGTATTTTAGTAATTATCTCTTTTGCACTTCTCATATCAGTAATTGAATCACTTATGTTTTGAATAGGATTTGCTATGTAGACAACAAGCTGAGATGCCGCAACCATCATTCCTACTGTCATTAATCCATTAAGGGTAAGAATGGCGCCAATAAAATAAATTCCAATGTAAATAATTTGACCCACAGTGAATGAGAGTAAGCGAGCTAAAGAACTAAAGTACCGAGCACCAAATTTCTGCTTCTCCCAAGCCTGATTCGCACTGCTCATGGCAACCCGCGAAGCCTCTGTTAGGTGAAAGCTTCTAAGCAAATCAAATCCTTCAAGATGTTCATTTGCTGTAGCAATAAAATGCTCAGCTGACTCAGATTGTTCTTTTCGCTTGTTAGAAATGATTCCAGACATTGTGTTAGGTACAAACATCTGCACAGCTATCATGCATAAAATGAACAGTACAAGCCACGGCGAAATAAACAGCAAAATTATTAGGCTTACTACACCAGAAAAGACATCTATCAAGAGATCAATAAAGACGCGGAAGTATGTTTCCTCAAGTAAATCAAGGTCGTTAGTAAGAATTGAGAGCCAATGACTTGTATTGAATGAGTGAAACTCAGGAATTGAACGATTGAATATCTTTGTAATCAGTTCATCGCGTAAATGTATCTGGCAGCCCTGTATAACTGACCAGCGCAAACGTCTGCAAATTAAATCGACAATAAAATAGCAGAATATATAGAGGCCAAACCAGAGCCCATCATTCAGTGCATCCGACAAATTACCATCCATGGCAAGATTAACGGATTGAAGCATTACAAATGAAAGTGCAATTTCAAACAAACTACTTAAAAGAGAGAAGACTACAAAGAATATTAGTTTGCTCTTTTGTTGAGCGTAAAGGTATTTAAGCATGCCATCTCCCTTAAAAGAGATTTCGTTTTAAAAAGGTTATGACTGCATGTGGTATTCGGTATTCGGTATTCGGTATTCGGTATTCGGTATTCGGTATTCGGTATTCGGTATTCGGTAAATGGTAACCAAATCCAAAAAACCAGCTCCCCACATGCGCGCGTGAAGAGCTGGTCATCTTGCTAGTAGCATTTGCCTCGTCGTCTTACGATTCCTTTGGCTGCGTCGGATTGTCCTCGGCAGCGTTAGCATCAGAAGGAGCGGAACTTGGCATGCCCAGTAAGCGCTGCATCACCATCTCTGGGCTGGTCTCGCTATAACGAACAAGCGAGGTAATACGCTCACGCATGTGGTACTCGTGGAGTTCATCCTCAAGCACGCGAATGCGTTCACGCAACTCATCGATAAGATCGTCCTTCTCGAGAGCTCGTTCACGCATGTCTAAAATGCGCACGACACCGGCAAGATTGATGCCCTCGTCCGTCAACTTTGAGACAAGATTGAGGCGGTCAATGTCCGCGCGAGAGTACAGGCGCGTGTTACCCCTGGAACGGCCGGGGTTAATCAGGCCCTTCTGCTCGTACACGCGCAGCGTCTGTGGATGCATGCCCGTGAGCTCGGCCGCAACGCTAATCATGTAGAGCGGCTTGTTACGACCGTCGTCCTTCTTTCGAGCCATTACCGCTCCTCTCGGTAGCTGCGCTCGTCGGCGTCAAGCAGCGCCTGAAGAGCGTCTCGCTCCTTCTTGGAAAGTTTTGTTGGAACCTTGACGTCCACCGAAACATACAGCGCGCCGCGAGTTGCAGGATCTTTTACGCGAGGAGCGCCCAAGTTCTTGAACCTGAACGTCTTTCCACTCTGTGTACCTGCAGGAACCTTGAGTCGCACCGTAGTTCCGTCAGGCGTTGGCACATCAACCGAAGTACCCAAAGCCGCCTCGTAGATGCTCACTGGCAGCTTCATGCGCACGTCAGCGCCATCTCGCGAGAAGACCGGGTGAGCTGCAACGTTGATGGTAACCACAAGGTTGCCTCGTGGACCGCCATTAACGCCATACTCGCCATGCTTCTTGTAACGCAGCTTCATGCCATCGTAGGCGCCGGCTGGCACCTTAATGGTCAGCGACTGCTCCTCACCAGTTGAAGGCACGCGATACGTTGCCTTGCGAGAAGTGCCCTTAAATGCCTCGTCAAACGATACGTTTACGGACATAGTCAGATCGCTGCCTGCAACTGGACGGTTTGCTCGCCCACCAAAAATGTCGGCAAAGTCAAAGCCGCCAGCTCCCGCGCCTGCGCCGCCGCCAAAACCGCTAAAGAAATCGGCAAAGTTGGCGCCGTTTACGTTGGTGGTGTAGGTGTAGCCGCCCTGGCGACCACCAAATCCACCTC
>CAUVJF010000039.1:0-11651 GCA_963552125.1 uncultured Atopobium sp. | reverse complement strand
GAAGACAAAACTTAACAGCTTAAACAGTCGTTTGTTCATCAGGACTCCTTTGCAATAGATACGTCTATTCTCACCTATTTCAAAGAGAATTTATTTGAGAATCTGTATATATCTATACTGCTTTTTAACAGTTCAATTATTTATGCAGGTACAAGGAATTTGTGGTTTCTTTTTCTAATACCTTTCAAATAAAGTACAGGTAAATTCACAGGTTCTTCACAATTGTTCACAACGAACATTACACGCTATGAGCAGCAAACCGTAATAAAAATGGATAAATATTACGTCTAGTACATCTAAATGCTGGACATTAATCACTTTTTATACGTTATTCCGAATAGGTCATTTTTCTATATGCAATTAAGGAGGCGAGAAGTTCTGTGGAGCCTTGCAAAAGAGACGGGTTTCTCGCCAAAAAAGAACGCCTTGTCACGAGGACAAGACGTTCTTGTAACGTTGTGTGGAGCTGCGCGTCTGTGCTGCTACGATTGCGCGTCAGGCTTACTTGCGACGCTTAAGTGCAACTGCGCTGCCCAGTGCTGCCAAAGATCCAAAGAGGACACCTGCAACAGAAGAAGCATCTCCTGTGTAGGGGAGGCTGGACTTCTTACGAGTCTTAGCAGGTTTCTCTGGAGTTGGAGGAACTTGGGTGTTAGTGACTACAAAGCCCTGAGTTGCGTCGCCAGTAATCTGGCTGGTGTAGCCGGCTACCTCGTCCTCAGAGATGGTGTAGGTAATCTCGGAGCCGTCAGCAGCATAAGCCTCAAGACCCGTGAAGGAATCCTGCCAGTTGTTGTCAGAGCTCAAAGTAAGGGTCTTACCAGTGTCAACGCCGTTTGCAAGCAGGTGAACAGTTACTGCTCCACCCTCTGCGCCATTCCAGACTTTCTGTACAGGAATGTCTGCATGAGCGTTCTTCTTGTTCTCAATAATCTTGATAGTGCCGGACTGATTGTCAACGTTTACGGTGTAGACAGTAGTATCGCGCACATAGCCATCTGGAGCAGTAAGCTCTTCGATGGTGTAGGAGCCGGTAGTGAGCCTCTCGGAGGTTGCAGTTCCGTCGGTACCGGTAGTAAGAGTCCAAGAATCAGCTGGGTTAGCTACGCTTGTTACCTTAAAAGTTGCGCCTGGAAGCTGGGTAGTTGCGTTGTCAGCGTCAACCTTGATGATGCGGATGCGGCCGACAAGATTGCCGATTGCGCCGCCGGAGTTGCTTGGAGAGTAGTAGGTAAAGCCAATCTCGCTTCTTGGAGCACCGCCAGCATTGGTAAGCACACCATAGTTATGCAGAGCCATACCTGGGATAAAGGTGGTGCGATACTGCAGGAGGTAACGCTGACCCTGGGAGAAGTCAACGCCGCTCAGGTTAAGGTGGTAGGAGTGGCCGTCAGCTGCAATAGAAAGTGCGCCATTAGGAATGGTGACCTCCTGAAGGTTGCTGAAGTTGCCCGTTGTATCAAAGTCTGCACGATAGAGGTGGAAAGAGTTGGCAATGTAGGTTACAGATGCAGGAAGATCTCCGCCGTTTCTATCAGAGAGGGAGTCAGAGAACTCAACGCCAGTCATGTGAGCAGCGGAGTAGTTAAGACGAACATACCAAAGTACCTCGGACTCAGTACCGGTAACAGGGCCTCCCCACTTGTTGAGCCACTCCTGGCCAATGGTGTTCTTTGGACGAACAATCATGTTGAGAGGAACAGCGGTGCCGTTAACGCCAAAATCAATGTGGGTGTTATCGCCTGCGTTGATGGCGTCGCGGTCGTAGAGAGCGGACAGCGAGAAAGTACCCTTAATCTGGGTGTGGGTGTTTGCATAGTCGGTATAAACAACATGCAGGGTACCGCCGTAGATGCTACCTGCTGCTGGAGTTGGGTAAGCCCACGCTACGGTTGCGCCGTTAGGATCTTTAACTTCAATTGGAGTTGTGTTTTGTGTGGCTGTGAACTGGACTTTATCGGGCAAGGTAATATCAAAATAGTCACCTTCTGCCACGGTAGAAGCGGTAGATTCCCAGTTGATTGTAATATGGTACAGATTATCAGTGGTAATCTCATTGACTGGTGTATAGGTATCATCAGCCACAGACATGCTGGTAATTTGGACCGGTGAAACAGTTGCAGCCGAAGCGAATGTTGCCACAAAAGTAACAACAATCATAAAAGGAACAAGAAATGCCCCTAGTCTGACCAGTACTTTTTTCATAAACCAAACTCCAATTCGTCTTGAGAGCGTGAGAAAATTATTACAGATAGATACTTAAAAACTGTTACCAGTTTTGGTCGTCACAAAACAATTACATTTCAAGTTATAGTGTCTTTGACCTGCTCTTCTCGCCATATTTTGTGTTTTATAATTGTTAGAATTTAGTAGCATTTCTCGTCAGATTATAGAACTTTACCGTCTTTTGTTTGCGCAGAATAAGAAGACTTTTTGGCGCGCGCAATCTCTCGTGGTGTTATCGGCTGGTTGAAGGTATTATTAATAGCAATAAATTCGTGGTAGAGATATGTGCCCATACGTGCGGTAGTGCGCGCCGGCGCAGAATCTAAGAGTGACCGGGAAACCGGAGAAGCGGAGTCATGCATGAGCGAGTCCAGGCCCAAGCAGTTTGTTGCAGTTCTAGACTTTGGTGCCCAGTACGGCCAGTTAATTGCACGTCGCGTGCGTGATCTTAACGTCTACTCCGAGATTGTTCCTTGTGATATTTCCGCAGATGAGCTTCGTGAGCTCAATCCATCTGCGCTCATTTTGTCCGGCGGCCCTGCTTCTGTTTACGCGGAGGATGCGCCAAAGATTGACCCAGAGATTCTGGAGCTTGGTCTTCCTGTCTTTGGTTTCTGCTATGGACAGCAGATTATGGCGGTTACCCTGGGCGGCACCGTTGGACACACCGAGAAGGGCGAGTATGGCCCAGCTCATCTGACTCGCGCAGGGGAGAGCCGCATTTTTGACGGTACCGCTGAGCAGCAGACCGTTTGGATGAGCCACCGTGATGCTGTGTCTGAGGTTCCAGAGGGCTTTACCGTTACCGCTTCTACTGACGTTTGCCCTATCGCAGCTATGGAAAACGCTGCTAAGAACCTGTATTCCACTCAGTTCCACCCAGAGGTCAACCACACCGAGTGTGGTTCCCAGATGCTTTCTAACTTCCTGTTCAATATCTGTGGTTTTGAGAAGACGTGGACCATGGACAACATCATTGAGCAGAAGGTGGAGGAGATTCGCCAGAAGGTTGGCGATGGCCGCGTCATTTTGGCGCTTTCCGGCGGCGTTGACTCTTCTGTTGTCGCAGCTCTTGTCCATCGCGCTATTGGCGATCAGCTGACCTGCGTGTTTGTTAACCACGGCATGCTCCGCAAGGGCGAGCCAGAGATGGTTGAGCAGGTCTTCCGCAAGCAGTTCAACGTGCCTCTGATTCACGTTCACGCAGAGGAGCGCTACGCAGAGCTTCTAGCTGGCGTTACCGAGCCAGAGATGAAGCGTCGCCTGATTGGTACCGAGTTCTGGAAGGTCTTCTTTGACGAGGCTCAGAAGCTGGACGGCGTTCAGTTCCTGGCACAGGGCACCATCTACCCTGACATTATTGAGTCGGGCGCTCGTAAGACCGGCGGCAAAGCTGCAACTATCAAGAGCCACCACAACCTGATTCCATTCCCAGAGGGCGTTCACTTTGACCTGATTGAGCCTCTGGACCACTTCTTTAAGGATGAGGTCCGTGCGCTGGGTGTTTCTCTCGGCCTGCCAGAGAACCTTGTCTACAGGCAACCATTCCCAGGTCCTGGTCTTGCTATCCGCATCATTGGCGACGTTACCCCAGAAAAGCTGGAGATTCTCCGCAACGCAGACGCTATTGTCCGTGAAGAGATTGATGCTTACAACGCTCAGCTTTTTGACGAGACAGGCGATCGTAATTCCGAGCATAGTGTTTGGCAGTACTTTGCGGTGCTACCCGACATTAAGTCCGTTGGTGTAATGGGTGATGAGCGCACGTATGCTCGTCCAGTTATCCTGCGCGCCGTTGAGTCGAGCGACGCTATGACCGCTGACTGGGCAAAGCTTCCTTATGAGTTGCTGACCCGCATTTCTTCCCGTATTGTCAGTGAGGTTGCTGGCGTTAACCGCGTGGCCTATGACATTACTCCTAAGCCACCTGCGACCATTGAGTGGGAGTAGGACGACAGGGTTCTGACCTGCGATTTTGAGTGCCGCACTATGCCGCTGAGTTTCGTTTCGTACGAGAGTCATGACAAAGCCACCAGCGACGGAGATGAGTAAAAGCGATTAAAGAGCCTCCGTTCCCTGCGTTGGGACGGAGGCTCTTTCTTTGCCGTTTTACTCCCTTGTCTCCGTTCGGGGATTATTTCTTGCTCATTTAGGGCTATTCGCGCTGAAAGATTTTGACTAGCTTGGTGTCCTTTATTTCGTAGACAATGTCTGCGACGTTCTCGACCAGCCTCTTATCGTGGGAGACGAACACTATCGTTCCGGCATAGGCGCTCATCATCTGCTCGAGGGCTTCGGCGCTCTTGATGTCCAGGTAATTTCCAGGCTCGTCCATGAGCAAGATGTTGTATCTGCCCAGCAGCATCTTCGCGAGTAGCAGCTTGATGACTTCGCCTCCCGAGAGAACGCCAACGTCCTTTGTCAGGTCGCGCGGTCCGATTCCCATAGAGGCGAGGATGCCTCGAATTTCGGTCATGCTGTACTCGCAACCATCCTGCATGAACGAGATCGCAGACTGACGGGCGTCGAACTTGTAGCCTGTTTGCTCGAAGTAACCGATCTCTGCCTTGGGAGAGATGTTGATACCGTCGGCGCGTCGAGCGATTGCCTTCAGCAGGCTGGTCTTTCCTGTACCGTTGCCACCGGTGATGGCCACTTTGGCACCGAGCGGTATCTCGAATTTCGCGTGGTCATAGAGCATGCAGTTGCCGAAGCTCAAGCTGAAATCGTCTGCCGAGATGGGAAATTTACTATGCAGTTCCAGGGCCTTGCTCTGGCGGAACCGCACGGCGCGAATGCTATCTGGGGCCTCAATCCCTTCGAGCGCTTCGAGGCGCTTCTCCATGTCCTTAGCCGCCTGGTACATCCTCTTCTGTTTGGTGCCGGTTGCTTTCTGATGCCCCAATCGACCTGCATACTCGTTGCTTTTTTTCGCAGCCTTCCGCTTGGCGTCGACCTGCCGTGCTTTTTTCCGTTGTTTTTCGATGGCGGCTTCGAGGCGATCGCGCTCGCGCATCGCCTCTTCGTATCGAGTCGCCTGAGCTTTGCGCTCTTCTTCTTTCTGTCGCAGATAGTCGGAGTAGTCACCCCAGAATTCGGAAATACCGCCGTCTTTGAGCTCCCAGATCTTGTCTACCACCTGGTCGAGAAAATGACGGTCATGGCTCACGATGAGCAGAGCCCCATCAAATGCCTTGAGTTGTCCGACGAGAAGGCGGATGCCGTCTTGGTCGAGGTGGCTCGTAGGCTCGTCGGCGAAGATCGCGCTTGCATGCTGGGAGAGTGCAGAGGCAATCTTGGCGCGTGTTTCCTCCCCGCCGCTCATCGTCTCCTGCGCCACTCCGGCGACGTTGAGACGGGAGAGCATCTCACCACTGTCCTGAGCCGCATCAAGGTCGAGTTCATCGAGTTGGCCGATGAGGGCAATGCTGCCGAAGCGCCTGACGTCGGCGTCCGCAATGGTAAGATTGCCGCTCAGAATTTTAAGCAGGCTGGTTTTGCCTGCGCCATTGTCTCCCACCAAGCCGATGCGATCGTAGGAGTAGATTTCCAACTCTTCGATATCCAGGATATCGCGGCCGGCATATTCCAAAAAGATGTCTTTAGCTTTGACTATGAGTTCCATAGGTTGAACCGCCTTTTGTGTATTAGCCTTTTACTGGAAGCGCAGCCATGCCAAAAAAGATTGCTCACGTCGATTTTTCGCCTTTGCCCAATTGCCGGCGCGAGCGTTTTGACCTTGCGCAAGCCGGCAAATCCGAAAATGATAGTTGGCGACGAATAAGGAGCGCGATGTGGGATGTCGGCGCAATACCTCGTCGTCGCAAGGGCTTGAAGGCTGACGCGTGAACCGATGGCTGCCGCCTCTTTTTTTCGAATACTTGGGCTATTGAATCCGCCCGGTATCTCTTTTCCCCACGTTTCGGACGCTCGGAGCAAGCAGCATAGCCATCGCAAGCAGTACCATGGTCGCTCCAGAGCCGACGAACCATAACGGAGCTCCAAGCAGATCCGCAAAAACGGAGGGGGCCGCGAGGCCCATGGGCATGGCCCACGCCATGATGGTTCCGTAGAGGCCGAAAACGCGGCCTAGGTACTCAGGAGGTATCTGCTCCTGCATAAGGGCAGTCTGGGTTCCCGCGTACAACGGGGAGCATGCGCCCATAAGAAAGCTCGCCGGTAGGAAAACGGCGAACAGCGACGGGCCGATCAATCCGGATGCGATTGCGACGACGCCGAAGCCGGCGATCGCGGCGACCATGGTGAGCGACCTATTGCGGAACCCTTCCGTGGCCGCCAAAATGCCGGACCCAGCCAGCATGCCTGCGGAGAAAAGGACCTCCACCAAAGCAGCATCCCCCGTGCTACCGCCAAAATGTCCCAAGGTCATTATTGGGAACAATGCCGCGAGTGGGGAGAACGCGAAAGCGAAGACGAACCCGCACCAAAGAAGGGCGAACAGCCCCCTGTATCCCCTGATCAGCTTGTAGCCGTCCGAAATCTCAGAGAAAAGTTCTCGAACTTTATTGGAAAAGGACGAGCTGCGGTCGGCTTCGTCGAGTCCTCCTGCGTCTATCTGAGCGGCGAGGACAGCTAGAGAAGCGAAAAGCGCCCCCAGCACGTCGAGGGCAATCATGGCGGTAATGCCCGCCACAGGATAAATCACTGCCGCGAGCGCGGCGCCAAGAATGTATCCGGCGGACTGAATCGCCTGCATCACTCCCGATAGGCGAACGAGATGCTCTGGCGGGGCGAGATGGGGCGTGAGGGATTGGGAGGCCGGCGTGTAGAACGAAGTGCCAGCTGCGCGGAGAAACAGGGCGATGAGTATTGACCACGCAGGTAAGCTGCCGGCCAACGAGGCAATCGCCAAGGCGGCGCCCACCGCGGCAACGAAGAGGTCGGCGCCGATGAGAACACGTTTCAAAGGCAGCCTGTCGACAACGGCGCCCGCAAGGACTCCGAACAAAGCAATCGGCAGAAAGCCTGCTAACGATGCCAGGGAGAGGAGGGAAGATGATTCTGTCGTGAGGGCGATATGCCAAATGAGACCCATTTGGAGAATCAAGCTCGTCAATGTCGACACGAGCTCCCCGCCCCATACGAAACAAATCTTAAATTGCCATGAATGGCACAGCGAAACAGACCTGCGCCGAGAGGTTTCAAATATCATGGTTATGTCCAATCGTGAAATGGCGTGCAGAAAAACAACGCGACGCCACAACAGCGCCGCTTTCTAGGCGCTCATCCACGTGCGGAAAAGACCAACCACGACACCCCTCCTTTGTTAATTCGGTCTGGCAAACCATGTAATATTAACGAGGCTTGAGTTTGCCTGTCAAGAATCGACCATCGGAAAGGGCAATCCTCTCTGGCCATTCGATTCCTTTTGTATCTTTGGTTGCATAGGTGACCCGCCAGGGCTATTACGCGTGGAAGAGGCGCCTGCCGAGCTGGCCGATGAGGCGCTGAAGATGGCCCTGGTCAGGCGAAACGATCCCAAGGGATGCGTACATCATTCGGATAGTAAGAATGTTGCCAGCAGGTTTTGCGGCAACCGCAAAGGAGCCGTATCCTGCAGCTGGAATCACGTTGCAGCATCCTGACCCGCATTCCGATTGGCGGACGGCCCGCTTCGGCATCCTGACCAGCACAGCGATCGAGCCTTGTCATTCCTTGGATATGCCGGTTGCTCGGGGCGGTCCCGACGGAGGCCCTCGCCTCCCCGGTCCGTGACCCAAGAAGGGCAAGCATGCTGATCTGCATGGCTGGTTCCTCCTTTATGTAGACGACCATGCAAAGAAGGGACAACCGAGGAGGCAGGTTACTGATGCGGGCTCCCGCACGCCCATGACTACCCGACGGGCTGTTTTTCATCTCCGATGCCCGCATTGCAGCATGAACGAATGTGCCTCGACATCTCTGCTGGCATGGTACGACTGGGATCGCACCTCGACGCATCCTTGCGCATACTGCCTTCCAAGTTTCGAAACCGGGAAGGAAAGTGTATGTGAGCGACGATATCGGCGCCGATTCGACGCTCGAGAGGGAGATTGCGCCGATTCTATCCATCGGGGATGCATTCCCGAAGATTCTCATCACTCGCACGAGGCATGAGCCCCATACCCGGGAGGGCGTGCTCGTGCTGAATTTCGCGAGGTGGCTGCTTGGCGGGTAGGGTTCTGAACGTCGCATTGGGATATCGCGCGACAGGGCACGCAGGGCTGTTTGTGCCCGCACGGGAAACGCCGTCGCCATGCGGGCGGCCTGTCGTGTCCGATTAGCCTTTTGCTAAACAGGCTTACGCCAACTCATGGGCAAGCCACCTGAGACTATTCACTTTGCTTATCGTTGACAAAGACCTGTGGCCTGCGGTTTTGTGAACGGCTCGTAAGCCACCCGCGTCGACTCACTTACTGTTGAAGCTGGTGGTTTGCAGGCTCAAAGGCGGTTGAGTTTCAAAACGGGCGTTTTTCGGCGATATCGAGCCTCCAAAGGCGGCTCTCCGTGCCCCTTGGGACAAAAATAAAAACTCAATACTCTGAGTTTGAAAATGGTTTTTGAAGTTGTCCCAGCTTTTGTCCCCGAAGCCGATGAAACGCGACGTCGCGTCATTCAGCGGCACTCACTTCGAGATGCCGCCGAAAACTGGGTGCAACTGGAGTGACGAGACGGCAAAACTATAACCACCGAGTGGGAATAAGGAAATTCTTTAGTTATAGGGGTACAAATCATATTTTCGATAAAATATACCCCAATAAACCTGTAATTTGATATACTGGCTCCAATGAAGATTGGAGCCAGTATGCGTTTGTTTCCTAGAGAAAACTACCTAAAAAAGATTCGCGGCTTCTACCATGACGCCGGGATGATCAAGGTAATCACCGGCGTACGCCGCTGCGGCAAGTCCTGCCTCATGCAGTGCATCGCCGAAGAGCTGAGGGCCGAAGGCGTCGATGACGAGCACATCGTTTTTCTCGACCTAGACCGATACGGGTACCGGTCTGTCAAGGCTCCAGAGCAGCTTGAGGACCTCATCAGACCCTTGCTCGCTATCTCGGGGACGAAGTACCTTTTCATCGACGAGGTACAGAACGTCGATGGTTTCGAAGACGTGCTCAATGGGTTTCGCACTGAGGGTGGCTTCTCCATCTTCATCACCGGATCGAACTCCTATCTGCTTTCAGGAGAGCTGGCCACGAAACTAACCGGCCGCTACATCGAATTCGAGATGCAGACGCTGGACTTTGGCGAGTATTGCCAGATGAAGCGTTTCTTGGGACTACCCGTGAACCCGAATCCGGTCGCGGAGTTCGATGCGTATATCCTCGAGGGCGGCTTCCCGAAAGCGATGGATTACCCTCGGCTCGCCGACAAGCGCGCCTACGTTGCTGCGGTAATCCAGGAAATCTTCGAGAAGGACATCCGCAGGCGTGTGAAAATCAAGAACGTCTCCGTGTTCAACCATGTGCGCGACTACGTCATCAACAACTTCGGCGCCACCATGTCGCTTGCGAACATCCAATCCGACCTCGAGAGCAAACAGGGTGTGAAGGTCAAGCGCGAAACGCTAGCGAGATACCTCCAGATTCTCGAAGATGCGAAGATCATCAGCAAGTGCTCCCGCTTCGACCTGAAGTCCCGAAAATCACTGCGGGGCGAGCAAAAGTACTACCTGGCGGACCTGAGCTTCTACTTTGCCCTCAACACCGATAACCGCATCAACTACGGACCCGTCCTTGAGAACATCGTTTATCGCTACGCTCTCTCGCAGGGTTGCAAGGTCAGTGTCGGTCGCATTGGAAAGCTGGAATGTGACTTCATCCTCAGAAACCCCGAGATGGGCTACGCGTACGTTCAGGTCGCAATGACCATCATGGCCGACCGGGCCACCGAGGAGCGCGAGTATCGCCCCTTCGCCCAGATAATGGACAACTATCCCAAGTACCTGTTGACGCGAGGCGATGTTATCCAACAAAGGGATGGCATCATTCATGCTAACATTCCTGAATTTATGCAGGAAGGAAGGGCATTCTAGGAGGGCAATGCCTCCTTTCGATACTCGCCTGTATGAGGCTGATTTTGAATGGGCGCTTTAGCCTTCATTTGCTTTTATGAGCCTACTGCATCGATTCAACGCGCGTCCCTTGGTGGTGACAGGACTGATAGCAAGCAGACAATCTACCAAGGACGTGCCCTTGGTAGATTGCAAGTGAAAGCTGTTCCGGTAGTCAAAGATAAAGCCGACGACCCAATTGGAGTTGACTGGAATGGCACAACAGCAAATGAACGTAAAAGAGTGAGAATAGAGACAGGTAGAACATATCTTTATTATTCAGCCAAATTATTTATTAACTCCTCGCTCACGATGCGAGGAGTTTTTTAATAATGAATTATGAGAATATCACGATATCGTGATATCTTATATTTCGTGAGAGAAAATAGGGAAGGAATAAGAATTTAAGAAAATCAATCCGCTCGTCTAAAGGAGGTAGATTATGAAATTTCATCAGGTAAAAGATGTCTCTGCCTTGACTGGCTTAAAGTTGAGCATTCAGTTTACTAACGGCACCACAAAAATCTACGATGTAGCTCCGCTCATGAGGCGTTTTTCGGCTTTTAAGCTTCTGAAAGACGAGTCGCTGTTCAGAGACGTAGGGGTTGATCAGGGAGGTTACGGTATTATCTGGAACGATGATCTTGATCTCTCTTGTGACGAGTTGTGGGAGAACGGAATCGAGGTCGTGACGCCCTTTGATGGACTCATTTCGTTTTCAGATGCTAGCGAGCTTTGGGGTTTAAGCGAGTCCACTCTGCGTAAGGCTGTTGCGTACGGCAAGATAGTTCCAGGCGTGGATGCTCGCAAGTATGGTAAGCAATGGATTATTAACCGTGATGCTATGTTGCGCGAGTATGGCAATCCCGTGTGTTAGGGACTATAAATATTCAACCTCAAATACTGTCCATTTCAGTGGACAGTATTTTTTTATATGTTTACGTAGACTGGTATTTCTATAAACGCGTGGTCTTTTAGTAGGCATCGTGAGATGGGAGTACCAATGGAAAAGCAGAGTTCAGATAACCCCGTATGTCCTAAATGTAACAGCACAAATGTTGCTAAATATCTTTGGGGTTTACGACTGCTGGACGATCAATTAGAGCGTGATATTGAAGAAGGTCGTGTCATTTTAGGAGGCTGCGTTGTATGTGTAGATGACCCTAAGTTTCATTGCAATGATTGCAAGTATGATTGGAACTAGCTGTGATTTTGAATTTTGCCGATATCGGCAATAAACAGTCTCCTTTGCTATAATAATCTCACCAGTTTTTGCCGATAGGGAGGTGAAGCTTAATGGGATTTCTTTCTGCGGCAGAGATTGCTGAGCTCTGGGGCATATCCGAGAGAAGTGTGCGCAATTACTGCG
>CAUVJF010000038.1:0-11941 GCA_963552125.1 uncultured Atopobium sp. | reverse complement strand
GACGCTCTATCCAGCTGAGCTAAGGAGACATATAGCGTCGTTCATTATAGCAATAAGGATTGCAAATACGTTGCGCCATCAAAGATTTTCTTATCAGAAGAATGACAAAGGAAAAGAAAAGTGGCTACACTAAAAGCAGCTACACTGGTTATAGGCTTACGTGAATGGAGACACAATGTCTTACGATTTTGAATCCCGCGTTGATCGCGCTGGTACTGGTTCTAGAAAATGGAACGTCATGTACGACGTTAATCCTGATGTAGCTCCTGGTATTCCACCGTTTTCTGTTGCTGACATGGAATATCACACAGCTCCTGAGATTGTTGAAGGTCTCAAGGAGTACATCAACGACGCAATCCTTGGTTATTCCATGCCAACTAATCAGATGAAGCAGGCTGTGTGCAAGTGGATGAAGACTCGCCACAATTGGGACGTAAAGCCTGAGTGGTTGCTCAACTCTTCAGGCGTGGTACCTGCGCTCTTTGCATCGGTTGCGGAGTTCACCCAGCCAGACGAGGGCGTCATCCTGTTTACGCCTGTCTACCATCCGTTCTACATGGCAGTTGAGGAGAATAACCGTGCACTTGTAGAGTGTCCGCTTGTCCTGTCAGAGGGCCCTCACTACGACATTGACTTTGAGCTGCTAGAAAAACTTGCTGCTGATCCAAAGAATACCCTGCTTATTTTGTGTTCGCCTCACAATCCAAGTGGTCGCGTGTGGACCAAAGAAGAGCTCACGCGCATCGCAGAGATTGCGGTTAAGCACAACCTCATCGTGGTTGCCGACGAGATTCACCATGATCTCATCATGCCAGGCTCCACACACACCGTCTTTGAAACAATCTCCGATGAAGTTGCGGCACGCACCATCACCTGCACCTCTGCTTCAAAGAGCTTCAACTTGGCCGGCACACAGTTCAGCAACATCATCGTGAGCAACCCAGAGCTGCGCACACGCCTCGAGAAACGCCTTCAGGCCCGAGAGACTACCTCGTGCAATCCAATCAGCTTCAAGGCCTGTGAGCTGGCTTACAGTAAGGGTGGAGCATGGCTGGACGCATGCATCAAGGCTGTTGACGACAACCAGAAGCTGGTCCTGGACTTCTTTGCCACCAAGCATCCTCGCGTGAAGCTCGCGCCAATCACAGGAACCTACCTCCAGTGGCTCGACTTTAGGGACCTTGGCCTTACTCCAGAAGAGCTCGACCAGCTGTTGCAATTTGAGGCCCAGGTATTCTTCACCGACGGCGTCTTCTTTGGCGAGGCCGCCCAAGGCTTCAAACGCTGGAATTTGGCAGCTCCTCGTGTGGAAATCGAAGAGGCACTGGATCGCCTGGACACTGCCCTTACGGCCCACGGTTTCTAAGTGCACCCTGCGGTTTCTGCGCGCGCTGGCTGCAGTTTCTGCCCGTGCTGACTGCGATTTCTACGCGCGCTGACTACAATGTCTAGGCTCTGCACCGCCATATACCTGCTCGTATAGTGCATGAGATCACCTGCGGAGAAGCTCGTTCTTCTCCGCATTGTGTTTGGCGAGAAACCCGTCGTGCCGGCTGATTTCAAAGAAATTCAAAAAAGAGTTTGAAAAATCTGCGTTTCTCGCTTGCATCTTTTTCTGATTCTGTAATAATGATTTAGCTGCGTTTCATGAGGTGGCCAAATGGTGGGAGTAGCTCAGTTGGCAGAGCGACGGACTGTGGCTCCGTAGGTCGAGGGTTCGAGCCCCTTTTCCCACCCCATTCGAAACGTTAATTGGATCGTTAGCTCAGCTGGTAGAGCAGGGGACTCTTAATCCCAAGGTCCAGGGTTCGAACCCCTGACGATCCACCATTTGAATTTCAAACCCCGGCTTGCGTCGGGGTTTTTATTTTTTGTGAGTCACTAGTTTCTAATTGTTTGTTGCGAGGGATTGCGTCATACTGAAGTCTCCATGATTTTATTGTAGTTCGGAGGACTCGCCGTGATTTACACAATGACGCTTAATCCCGCGCTTGACTATGTCATGCATCCAAACACATTGGACATGGGCTTTACTAACCGTTCCTCCTCAGAAGAGTTGCACTGCGGTGGTAATGGTATTAACGTCTCCACACTCTTAAATGAGCTTGATAAAGTCACCGTTGCCATGGGTATTGTTGGTGGCTTTACTGGTGAATACCTGCTCAGTGACTTGCAGCGTCAGGGAATTCCAAGTAACTTTGTCAAGCTTGATTCTGGCTTTACTCGTATTAATGTCAAGCTTAACGGCATTGTTATGACCATGGTCAACGGTAATGGCCCACGCATTCCAGAGAAAAAGGTTGATGAGCTGCTGGAGCGCATGGACGTTGTTGGCGCAGGTGACACCCTGGTTCTTACGGGATCTATTCCAAGCTCACTTCCAGAGGATATCTATACTCGCCTTATGGCTCAGCTTGCAGGTCGCGGCATTCAGTTTGTTGTCGATGCTCCCGGTCAGCTGCTTATGGAGGCTATCAAGGCTCAGCCATTCCTGATTAAGCCTAACAACCACGAGGTTGGCCGTATCTTTGATGCCAATCCAGAGACCCCAGAAGAGTGCATTCCATTTGCAAAGAAGCTCCAGGATGGCGGTGCTCGCAACGTTATCGTTTCTTGTGGTGGTGCAGGTTCTCTACTTCTGGACGAGTACGGAACTGAGCACATTGTTCCAACCGCTAAGATTCGCCTGGTTAACGCAACTGGCGCTGGTGACTCCATGGTCGCAGGCTTCCTGGCAAAGACCACCGCTGGCTACGATTACGACACCGCGCTTATCTACGCTTCAGCTTGCGGTACTGCAACTGCAGCAAGTCGAGGAATCGCAAAGCGCGCAACCATTGATCGCGTTGTCACCGCTCTTTACAAGAAGATGGGCCGAGAAATGCCTGCTTCTATCGCAGAAGAGATTCAGCTTGCTCGCCAGAAAGAGGAGAGCCGCGAGGCTAAGTCTTCTTGGCTTGCAGATTCTGAGTAGTAATCGCAGCTAGAACGCATAGTTCTTTTGGCGAGAAACCCTCAGATGGTGCGCTCTTTCCGCGTGAAGTAAACAGAGCGTCTTTACTATTGTGAACGCATAAACACTTGGCAAGAAGGATTTTCTCGCCAAGTGTTTTTTATTGAAATTTATTTAAAGATACTCACAACGTAACAGGTCAAAAAAATGTTACCCTGTAAAAAGACAGGTTAGTTTCTGCGACTATTGTCCTGTGTGGATAGGCTTGCAGAACGTTATACACCGCTAAACGGACAATGATAGGAGCAAGTATGTTTGAGGGAGTCAATGCATCCAACGGAATCGGCATCGGTACTGCTCAGGTTGCCGTAGATCCAGACCTCACTTTTACTCCGCACACTGTTGAGGACACTGCTGCAGAGAAGGCTCGTTACGCAGAGGCTGTAACTAAGTTCATTGCACAGACTAACGCACAGATTGAGCGCATGACCAAGACAGTGGGCGAG
Source organism: uncultured Atopobium sp. (assembly GCA_963552125.1). Classification (GTDB taxonomy): domain Bacteria; phylum Actinomycetota; class Coriobacteriia; order Coriobacteriales; family Atopobiaceae; genus Lancefieldella. The sequence continues at coordinate 8,482 of CAUVJF010000038.1, read as the reverse complement.
GAAGCCGCTGCTATTATGGGTGCCCACATTGAGTTTGCTGAGGATGAGGGTATCAAAGAGGCTGTTAACGGTGCTATTGATGGCGGCACCTGCGTTGAGCAGGCTGTAAGCGACGCCTACGACATGTACTACAACATGTTCCTTGGCATGGAGGATGAGCTCTTCCGTGAGCGCGCAGCAGACGTTGCTGACGTCAAGACCGGTCTTCTCGCTGACCTCCTTGGTAAAGAGGTTGTTGACCTCTCCACACTTCCAGAGAACTCCGTCATTGTCTGCCATGAGCTGACTCCTTCTATGACTGCAGACATCGATAAGGACCACGTTGCAGGTATTGTTACCGAGACTGGTGGTCGTACTTCTCACTCCGCAATCATTGCTCGTGCTCTTGAGATTCCTGCAGTTCTTTCTGTTCCTAATATCACTTCTGAGGTTGCAACTGGCAACGCTATTGTTGTCGACGGCACTAACGGCAAGGTTGTTGTCGATCCATCCGAGGCTGAGCTTGCTGAGTACAAGGCTCAGGCTGAGGCTTATGCTGCAGAGAAGGCTGCTCTTGAGGCTTATCGCGGCAAGGAGACCGTATCTGCTGACGGTATCAAGGTTCTGCTTGTTGCTAACATCGGTAATCCAGATGACGCTAACGGCGCAGTTGACGCTGACGCTGAGGGCATTGGTCTTTTCCGCTCCGAGTTCCTGTTCATGGATGCTAAGGAGCTCCCAAGCGAGGAGGAGCAGTTTGCTGCTTACCAGAAGGTTGCTCTTCGCATGAAGGACAAGCCAGTCATCATTCGTACGCTTGATGTCGGTGGCGATAAGGAGATTCCTTACCTCAACATGAAGGCTGAGGAGAACCCATTCATGGGCTTCCGCGCTATCCGTTACTGTCTCAACAATGCTGAGCAGTACAAGGTTCAGCTCCGCGCTCTTCTCCGCGCATCCGCATTTGGCGACATTAAGATTATGCTTCCTCTTGTTACTACCGTCGATGAGGTCCGCCAGGCAAAGGCTCTTGTTGAGGAATGCAAGCGTGAGCTTGACGCTGAGGGCGTAGCTTACAACAAGGACATCGAGGTCGGTACCATGATCGAGACTCCATCTGCATCCCTGATTGCAGACAAGCTGGCTCGTGAGTGCGACTTCTTCTCCATTGGCACCAACGACCTTATTGGCTACACCATGTGCGCTGACCGCGGCAATGACCGCGTTGCCTACCTCTACGAGGTCTACCAGCCATCCGTCCTCCGTTCCCTCAAGTACCTCATTGGCGAGGGCAATAAGGAGAAGATCATGGTTGGTATGTGCGGCGAGGCAGCTGCAGATCCACTGCTCATTCCAGTCCTGCTTTCCTTCGGTCTGGACGAGTTCTCCGTTTCTGCACCATCTGTCCTGCGCACCCGCAAGACCATTGCTGCTTGGACAAAGGCTGAGGCAGACGAGCTCACCGCTCGCGTCATGGAGCTTGATACCGCAGCTGAGGTTAAGGCTCTGCTTGAGCGTGAAGCTCGCTAAGTTCTAGTCTCTAAGTCTTAACTTTCACGATACAAATTCAGGGGCATCTGCACTGGCAGGTGCCCCTGTTTCTTTAACGTTAAGCCTTCTGGCGAGAAAATCGATCTTCTCGCAATGCGCAACCAGCAAAGCCCGAGCTTCGAAGCGCGACCTACGGTGCAGGAGTTGCTCTGTGCGCTAGGGAACAATCACGGAAAGTGCAGCTGGGATGACCTCGACCACAAACTGCTCTGCAAAAGGAAGCTCTTCTCCGTCAACCTGAACAGGTACTGGCTCGTGGAAGCTGACCACTGCTTTCTTGAGGTGACGCTCTACCATGATGCGTGAATTAATGTGCTTACCAGCTTTTGCCAGGCCAAATAAGGCCAGCAGGTGGGGGATGTTAGGTACCTTGGTGTTGTAGCAGACGGTGAGAAGGCCGTCGTCAGGCTGAGCGTGTGGACAGACCTTAAAGCCACCGCCATACGTAGGACCAATCTGGAACGCCATGATAAGCGCTTGGAGTTCAATGTCCTTCTCGTCATCAAACGAGACGGTGCAAGGGTAGCCTTTGCTGCCTGCAGCCATGAACTTGAGACCCGAGGTAAAAAAGAGCGCTTCTCCCTCGGTAGAGGAGTTGTTGGCGCGACGCTTGGTGGTATCAGCTGCAATGGCTGCATCAAGTCCAAACGACATGGTCTCCATGAAGTAGACGTCGTTGATGCGACCGATCTCTAGCTGCTTAACCTTGCCGCGAACAAGCTGCGCAAACGCACCTTCGGGGTCGTTAATTTTCATGCCCAAGGTGCGTGCATAGTCGTTTCCCGAGCCCATAGGGATAATGCCAAGTGCTGGACGCTCCTCTGGCGATAAGGTCATGAGGCCGTTGACCACCTCGTGGATGACGCCATCTCCGCCAAGTGCGACAACCGTATCAAAGTCCGCAGCTTCTGCGGCCATGACACGAGCATCTCCCATAGCTGTGGTGAGCTTGAGCTCGTAACCGTCCGTTGCAGCAGAATAGCTGGTTAAAAAGTGGCGAGCAAACTCTGCACCAGCAGCACCTTTACCGCTATGAGCTGCTGGATTAGCAATGATAAGCGTGCGTCCAAGAGGGGATTGAGACATTTTGCACCATTTCTACAAGCGCTGCTGTTGAGCGCGCTGTTACTAAATAGTCTTGTCACCACATATCAAAATAAAATAGTGGAGAAAACAGTTCAACAACGTTTCAAGTTTAAACGGCTTTGTCTGTCTGTGCTAGGATAAACCATACAGAAATCGGTAGAAAAGGATAGCGCGTGAGCGAGTCTTCAACACAAACTAATAATGCGCAGGACACAAGCGTAGTTTCTGCAAATACTAATAGTGCAAGTCTTGTTGCTGTTTCTGCTCGAGATGCATGGTATCCAACACATCAGCGTGACCAGTTCATTTTGCGTCAGCTGGTAAGTAAAGACTTTAAGCTCAAATATCGCCGTTCCATTTTGGGCGTTGTGTGGTCAGTTTTGAACCCACTTTTGATGATGACCGTTATGGCAGTTGTCTTTTCTACTTTTTTAGGCAACCGCGCCGAGGATGTTGTGAACTATCCTTTGTATCTTATTCTGGGTAACACAGCGTTTCAGCTGATGAACGATGCAACCACTATGGGAATGCGCTCAATTATTGATGCATCTAGCTTGCTTAAGAAGGTTCGCATCAATCGTGTTGTTTTCCCTGTTCAGAAGGTGCTTTTTGCGGTTGTAAACTATCTTTTCTCGCTCATTGCTGTTGGCATTGTCATGCTTGTCTTCCGCATCCCGCTTACAATTTATGCCCTGCTCACACCTGTAGCTTTGCTACTTTTAGCTTGTTTCTGTATTGGTCTTGCAATGCTTCTCTCGGCCCTTGCGGTCTTCTTTAGAGATGTTATTCACCTGTGGAGTGTTGTGACTACGGCCTGGATGTATGGTACGCCTCTGTTCTACTCCGTTAATATCATGTCGCCTTGGATGCTTCAGATCGAGCGTTTTAATCCAATGTTCCACTTTGTAACGTTTATTAGAGACTGTCTTCTTTTCCAGAAATTCCCTGCAACAAGCACCATTTTAGGTTGCCTTGTTTCTGCAGTTCTTGCCCTAGTTATTGGCTACACCGTCTTCCACAAACTAGAGAAGAAATTTATTCTGCACATTTAACGCCAGGCTATCTCTTTGAAATAACTTTATAGCAGAACGTTTCTGGGTGGCTGCGAGTTTGCGTAAAGCCAAACATAACGCCTCTCGAGTTAAACGAATGGCTCTCTACCACCGCTACGCAATTAAAATCTCCAAGCTCTAAATGTTGCTGGTCTTCTTCAGTTGCCAGCTCAACACTGATGGTTCTTTTGCTCTTTAGAATTTTCATGTGAAGCGTGTTCTCTAAATACGCAAAAATCGAGGTTGCCGCATCGTCTTTGCCTAAATTTCCCACTGCGGATGCCAAGAGATAATCGTTATCTATTTGGCGAGAAGATCCGTTGAGTTTGCGGATTCGAACAATGTGAATAAGTTCTTCTCCCGCCCTAAAACCAGTTTGATGAGAAATGTCATCTGTGCATGGTACATGCTCAAAGACAATGACATCCGTATCAGGTATAAGATGATTTCTATGGGCATATTCTTGAAAGGACTCAAGTCCTTCTAGTGAGCCAATAACTTCACTTGGTTTTTTCTGCCATATGACACGCACGCCCCTGCCATGAATTGGTTGAAGGAGCGCTTCATCCGATAGGAGAGTAAGTGCTCGTCGAACAGTGTTTCTTGAGCAAGAATATGTTTTGGTCAGCTCCATCTCGGTGGGTAAAAAAGACTCATAGGCGTAGGTACCGTCTAAGATTTTATTTTTCAAATCCTGATAAATCGTATCGAATCGTGCACTTGGCATAGTATTTCCTTAACAGGCTGCTGAAGTTCAAAGTTACGTGTTCAAACTACCCTTGATTAGATAGTAGCTTTATAAAAATGAAACAAACATAAAATGGTTCCTTTCATACCATTTACCGACAATTTCATACCGTTCGGAAGTGAGTTGTTTAAACAACTTGATACTACAAATATACTTTTCTTTGTAGACGTAAGCAAAATTGCTTTGACAGTGTGTCAAAGCATGGCTTATGAAAATCATGAGAAGAGACGTCAACCTAGCAAAGGGTTAGGAGCGCTCTCTAAGGAGGAGTCTTATGTCTGGTATCAATCGTAGGCAGTTTGTCACCTTAAGTGCGTCAGCTCTTTGCTCACTGGGTCTTGTTGCTTGTGGCGGAAATAACCCCTCAAAGCAGGGAGATTCTGATTCAGCAAAAGGCTCAGTTTATTTTCTAAACTTCAAGCCTGAGTCTGATCAGCAGTGGAAAGATCTTGCAGCTAAGTATACTGAGGAAACTAAGGTTCCTGTAAAGGTAGTAACTGCTGCTTCTGATACTTATGCACAGACATTCCAGTCTGAGATTAACAAGGATGCTTCTGTAGCACCAACACTGTTCCAGACAAATGGTCCTTCTGGTCTTATTGGCGTAAAGGACTACTGCATTGACCTTAAGGGTGCCAAGATCCTGGATGAGCTCACTAATGATGCTCTTAAGCTTCAGGAGGATGGCGTTGTCTACGGTGTTGACTACGTAGAGGAAGACTACGGCATTATCTATAACAAGAAGCTGCTTGAGAAGGCAGGTTATAAGGGAGACGATATCAAGGACTTTGCTTCCCTAAAGAAGATTGCTGAAGATATTCAGGCTCGCAAGGCAGAGCTTGGCGTAAAGGGCGCATTCACCAGCGCTGGCCTTGATTCCAGTTCTGACTGGCGCTTTACCACACACCTTGCAAACCTTCCTTTGTACTATGAGTTCAAGGATACTGGTGATCCAGAGGCTAAGGAAATCAAGGGAACCTATCTTCCTAACTACAAGCAGATTTTTGACCTCTATATCAACAACGCTACATGCAGTCCAACTGAGCTTTCTGGCAAGACTGGCGATGACGCTGTTGCAGAGTTTGTTAACGGTGAAGCAGTCTTCTACCAAAATGGTACCTGGGCATACAATGACATCAAGAAACTTGGCGACGATGCCCTTGGTATGATTCCAATTTACATCGGCGTTAAGGGTGAAGAGAAGCAGGGTATGTGCTCTGGCGGCGAGAACTATTGGTGCGTAAGCTCCAAGGCAGACGACGCTTCCCAGAAGGCAACGCTTGACTTTATCTATTGGTGCGTAACTTCTGATACTGCTACCACTGCAATTGCTGAGGAAATGGGCTTCACCATTCCATTCAAGAACGCAAAGGCAACTAAGAATGCACTTGCAAACATTGCAGCTGAGTATGCAAAGAAGGGCAATGAGCCCGTGGCTTGGGACTTCATTTACATTCCTTCTCAGGAGTGGAAGAACAACCTCTCCAGTGCGCTTAAGGGCTATGCAGCAGGAACAGAGGGCTGGGATGCTGTTAAGTCCGCATTCGTTGATGGTTGGAAGACTGAGAAAGAGGCTAACGCATAGTAGTCCTTCTAGTAATACTTTGATTGGTGAGAGACGAGAAGAGAGATCTCTCTTCTCGTCTCTTGTTATTGGAGGGTATCTCTATGGCTAAGATGTTGAAGCGGTGGTGGCCATTATTTGTTCTGCCCACAGCGCTCTCTTTTTTGTTTGGCTTTATGATCCCGTTTGTTCAGGGATTCTATCTTTCATTTTGTAAATTTATTACCATCAGTGATGCTAAACCAGTTGGTCTAGATAACTATGTAGCAGCTTTTTCTGACCCACAGTTTGCTCATGCTTTTTGGTACACCGCATTATTTGCGCTTGCCTCAACAGTTCTTATTAACGTGTTGGCGCTTGCAATTGCACTCGCTTTAACTCGCAAGAATCTTAAGGGCACCAATTCATTTAGGACTGTCTTTTTTATGCCAAACCTTATCGGTGGCATTGTTTTGGGTTACATCTGGAATATTTTGATTAACTGTGTGCTCTCTATTGTGGGCGAGCAGCTTCTTGCGCTTAATAGCATTGCTGGATTCTGGGGAATGATTTTCCTTACCCTTTGGCAGCAGGTTGGTTACATGATGATTATTTATATTGCCGGCCTGCAGTCTATTCCAAGTGACTATCTTGAAGCAGCGCGAGTTGATGGAGCAAATGCTTGGCAGACACTTTGGAAGGTAAAAATTCCAAACTTAATGTCCACTATTACCATTTGTCTTTTCTTGACAGTAACAAATGGCTTTAAATTATTTGATCAGAACCTGGCACTTACTGCAGGTGAGCCTAAGCATGCAACCGAAATGCTTGCTCTTAATATTTACAATACCTTCTACGCTCGACAGGGAGCAAAGTGGATGGGTATCGGCCAGGCTAAAGCTGTTATTTTCTGCATTCTAGTTATTTGTATTGTCATGATTCAGCTGAGAGCCACCAGGTCAAGGGAGGTGCAGCAATAATGAAGCGCGATCAAATCATTAATAAAATTCTTGCTGTATTCTTTACCGTTCTTTCTCTTGCATGGATTTATCCAATGGTTATGATCTTGATGAATTCATTCAAGGAAGAAACAACTATTACTACATCTACGGCATTTGATTTTGTTACATCAGAGAACTCTGCAGGTTTTGCTAACTACATTGCCGCTTTAGAGAAGCAAGGTTTCTTAGCAGCCTTTGGATATTCTCTAGTAATTACCATCACATCTGTTGCACTGATTTTGGTGTGCTGCTCAATGTGTGCATGGTTTATTGTCCGTGTAAAAAATCGCATTAGCAACATTTTGTACTACCTGTTTGTTTTCTCGATGGTAGTGCCTTTCCAGATGCTTATGTTTACGCTGTCCAATATGGCAAATACGCTTGGATTTAATACTCCTTTCAATATTTGCTTTATTTATTTGGGCTTTGGCGCTGGTCTAGCAGTATTTATGTTTGCTGGATTTGTTAAGACCATTCCACTTGAGATTGAAGAAGCTGCAACTATTGATGGTTGCAACCCACTTCAGACGTTCTTCCATGTTGTTTTGCCTATTATGAAGCCAACGTATATTTCTGTTGGTATTCTCGAAACCATGTGGGTCTGGAATGACTATTTGCTGCCATATCTTGTACTGGATAGGACTAAATACCAAACTATTCCAATTTTGATTCAGTACTTTAGAGGTGGATATGGAAAAGTAGAGATGGGTCCAATGTTTGCCTGCATCATGATGGTTATTGTCCCAATTGTCATTATGTATTTGCTGTGCCAGCGCTACATCATCAATGGTGTCATTTCTGGCGCGGTAAAAGGCTAAATCTCAATGTATTGCAGCAAGCTATAGGCATTTCTGAAAGGTTTTTATCATGGCAGAAATCGTTTTAAAGAATATAAAAAAGATTTACCCAAATGAGAAGAAGAGCAAGTCTCTCTTTGGTAAGAAAACTGAGCAGAAAAAGAGCAACCTTGAGGTGACTGAAGAGGGTGTTGTCGCTGTTCAAGACTTCAATCTCACTATCAAGGAGCACGAGTTTGTGGTGCTTGTTGGTCCTTCGGGCTGCGGCAAATCTACTACGCTTCGCATGATTGCAGGCCTAGAAGATATTTCTGCTGGCGAGCTTTATATTGATGGAAAGCTTGTCAATGATGTTGCACCAAAAGATCGAGACATCGCAATGGTCTTCCAAAGCTATGCGCTGTATCCAAATATGACCGTTTATGACAACATGGCGTTCACCCTTAAGCTTAAGAAGGTTGACCCACAAGTAATTGATCAAAAAGTCCGTGCAGCTGCAGAAACATTAGGCATCACGGCATATCTTGATCGTAAGCCAAAGGCACTTTCCGGTGGTCAGCGTCAGCGTGTTGCAATTGGTCGTGCAATTGTTCGTGATCCAAAAGTCTTCTTGATGGATGAGCCACTTTCAAACCTTGACGCAAAGCTAAGAAACCAGATGCGTACAGAGATTATTAAGCTTCGTCAGAAGGTTGATGGAACCTTTGTCTATGTTACACATGACC
>CAUVJF010000037.1:0-12036 GCA_963552125.1 uncultured Atopobium sp. | reverse complement strand
TGCAAGCCATATCCCTTACTTCTTTTCTTGTGCTTTGGCAGCTTGTTATTGTTGCAGGAATTATTCCAAATTATCTTGTTCCAACACCTGTTCAGGTTGTATTTGCACTGGTCAAGGACTTTCAGCTTCTTATGACACATACAGGGATTACACTTCTAGAATCCCTTGTTGGTCTGGCTATTGGAGTGCTTATTGGCTTTGCGCTTGCGGTTCTTATGGACTTCTTCAAAACGCTGGACAAGCTGCTTTCTCCACTTGTTACTATCTCGCAGACTATTCCTATTGTGACTATCGCACCGCTTCTGGTGCTTTGGCTGGGTTATGGCCTTTTGCCAAAGATTGTTCTTGTGGCCATTTCAACGTTTTTCCCCATTACCGTGGCGTTGAACTCGGCATTTAAATCAATTGATCCCGATATGGTTGACCTGATGACCACCATGGGAGCTAGTCGTGTGCAGATTTTTTGGCACGTCAAGTTGGCTGCTGCTGCACCACAGTTTTTCTCGGGACTCAAAATGAGCGTGACCTACGCCGTAATTGGCGCAGTAATTGCAGAATGGCTGGGAGGCGACGCTGGACTGGGAGTGTATATGACGCGCGTCAGAAAGGCGTTTGCGTACGACAGGATGTTTGCGGCAATCGTGGTAGTGTCTGCGTTGTCGCTGGTGTTGATGAAGCTCGTGGAACTTGTCCAAAAGCGTGCACTTCCTTGGGATACCTCTCAGGATGCCAAAGAATCTGCACGATAACTTTGACGGAACTCAAAGAAAGAAGTGATTACGCGCATGAACGCATTTAATCGCAAGGGTATAACAAGAAAAGGCTTTCTAACTGCGATGGGTTTCTCGACAGCAGGACTTTGCACAGGTTGCTCGCTTGAGCAGCCGTCTGCTCCATCCAACGCAAACAAGGGTGCTGGGCAGAATTCCGGCGGTACCACAGAGATTACGTTTGCACTGGACTACACTCCAAACACCAACCACACCGGCATTTATGTGGCTCAGGAGAAGGGCTACTTTGACGAGGTCGGCCTCAAGGTAACCATTCAGCAGCCACCTGCTGACGGCGCCGATGCGCTGATTGGTGCTGGTGGCGCACAGATGGGCGTTACCTACCAGGACTATATTGCTAACAGCCTCTCGTCTTCTAATCCGTTGCCGTATACCGCGGTGGCCGCTATCATTCAGCACAATCTTTCGGGCATTATGAGCCGTGAAGAAGATCACATTGTTCGTCCACGTGACCTTAATGATCGTACCTACGCAACGTGGAATCTCCCTGTTGAGCAGGCTACTATCAGGTCAGTTATGGAGTCTGATGGAGGAGATCCCTCCACGCTTAAAATGGTACCTTATGAGGTAGATGATGAGGTATCTGGACTAAAAGCAAAGATGTTTGATGCTGTTTGGGTGTACGAGCAGTGGGCTGTTCAAAACGCTCGTGTTCAGAACTTTGCGTACAACTACTTTGCCTTTGCAGCTATTGACCAGAACTTTGACTACTACACGCCAGTTATTGCGGTAAATGACGGCTTTGCAAAAGAGAATCCAGATGCTGTTAAGACCTTCTTGAGCGCCGCAAGAAAGGGTTACGAGTTCTGCGTTTCTAACCCTGATGAGGCGGCAGAGATTCTGCTCAAAGCTGTTCCAGAACTTGACGCTGATTTGGTTAAAGCCTCTCAGAAGTTCTTGGCTGCTAAGTATATTGACGACGCTGAGAAGTGGGGCGTTATTGACTCCGCTCGCTGGCAGCGTTTCTATACCTGGCTCAATAACCAGCAGTTGTTAGAGAATAAGATTGATCCATCCGCAGGATTTACTAGTGAGTACCTTGGATAAGCAAACTACCGACATAACAGATGGCGCTGCTATGGACGCTTCTGGCGAGAAAAGCCTAGGAGCTGCACCTGCATGCGAGACGCAACAGGACGCGCCAGCACTTGAGGCACGCAACCTCACGCTGGTTTGGGGAAACAGCCAGGTAGTTGCCAAGGACATCTCAATTGAGCTGCAACCTGGTACCATTACCTGCTTGGTTGGTCGCTCGGGCTGCGGCAAGACAACGCTGCTCCATGCGCTTGCAGGACTTTTGCAGCCGCAGGAGGGCAAGGTACTGCTGCATGGCTCTGATGTCACGGGACACCCGGGACACATCGGCTACATGCTCCAGAAGGATTTGCTCATCCCAAGCAAGCGCATCATCGACAACGTAGCGCTTCCGCTTGAGCTGAAGGGCGTCTCGCGCTCTGAGGCACGCGCACAGGCACAGGAGATGCTGGAACGCGGTGGACTTGAGCGCGTGGCACAAAGCTGGCCTCACGAGCTCTCAGGCGGCATGAGACAGCGTGTTGCGTTCCTGCGCACAGCGCTCATTGGCTCAGACATTATGCTGCTGGACGAGCCTTTCTCGGCACTAGATGCTCTCACACGGCGAGAAATGCGTGCGTGGCTCATGTCTTCCGTGAAGGAGTTTGGCCTCTCCGTACTGGTGATCACGCACGATGTTGACGAAGCGGTTGCCATGGCTTCGCGCATTTTTGTGATGGCAGGAAGTCCCGCGCAGGGCGTAGTAACCAAGATTGTGGGCGTTGTTGAGCCGCTGGGCTGCGCTGATGCGGTGGAGGTAGGTTCTGCTCAGGCTACTGACCTGGCATCGTTTGACTTGAGTGAAGAGTTTTTGGCTGCCAAGCGAGAAGTACTTTCATTGCTGGGATAGGTGTCCTGTACGTGCGCTGCGGGTTGGATGGGTTTCTCGCTTTGGATTTGATACAGAAAAAGACGTGAGAGTTTGTCTCTCACGTCTTTCTTGTTAGGCGTGCACGTAAAACCTATTTGAGCAGCTTAATTACTCGCTGAACTCGAGGAATGCACGATATCCGCGATATGCCTCAAAGATGTCGGCTTTGTTTGCAATCTCCCAAGGTGCGTGCATGGAGAGAACAGGAACGCCGCAGTCGATGACGTGCATGCCATATTTAGCCAACATGTATGCGATGGTTCCGCCGCCACCAGCGTCAACGCGGCCAAGCTCAGCGGTCTGGAACTGAACGCCAGCGTTGTCCATAATGCGACGAATCAGTGCAACGTACTCGGCATCGGCATCGTTAGAGCCAACCTTGCCGCCGCTACCAGTGAACTTGTTAAAAGCAAGACCGTGACCCATGATGGCGGAGTTCTTGATTTCAAAGCTACCAGCAAAGCTTGGGTCATAACCAGCAGAAACGTCGCTAGAGAGCATGTAGGAGTTAGCCATGCAGCGGCGCAGAAAAAGTGGAGACTCAAAACCGGCAAGCGCCAGAACCTCTGCCATGATGTTCTCAAAGAAGAGGGAGTTCATGCCAGTAGCGCCAACGGAGCCAATCTCTTCCTTGTCGATCAGGATGGTGACGGAAGTACGTGCAGGAGTGTCGCACTCAAGCTGCGCAATCAGGGAAGGGTAGGAGCAGCTGCGGTCGTCGTGACCATAGCCCAAGATCATGGAGCGGTCAAAGCCCATGTCGCGAGCAGGACCTGCAGGAACAATCTCAAGCTCAGCGGAGAGAAGGTCTGCCTCCTCAATGCCGTAGAGGTCCTTCAGGATATTGATGACGTTAGCCTTAACAGCTTCCTTTGGCTCGTCGCCTTCTGCATCAGCGGGTTTCTCGCCATTCTGGCCCCAAACAAGTGGACGGTTGCCGATAATGAGGTCGAGCATCTCGCCCTCGATGACCTTGGAAGCAGTCTTTCCAAGCTGCTCAGCGCTCAAGTGGATGAGAAGGTCGGAGATGCAGAAAACAGGATCGGTTGGGTCCTCACCAACGCATACGTTTACGACGCTACCGTCTTTAAGTGCAAGAACGCCGTGAATTGCCAGAGGAATGGTGACCCACTGGTACTTCTTGACGCCGCCGTAGTAGTGGGTGTCAAAGGTTGCCAGCTCATTGCGCTCCTCAAGAGGGTTTTGCTTGACGTCCAGGCGAGGGGAGTCGATGTGAGCTCCAAGGATGTTTAGGCCTTCTTCCAGAGACTTGGTGCCAATCTGGACAAAGATGACGGACTTGCCGCGAATGTCTGCGTAGACTTTGTCGCCAGCCTTGAGGGTTTTACCTGCAGCGATGGCGTCAGAAAGCTTGACGTAACCTGCTGCCTCGGCAAGTTTGATGGCGCTTGCGGCGCACTCGCGCTCAGTCTTGTTCTCGGAGATAAACTTTCTGTAGCCCTCGGTAAATGACTGGAGCTTCTCCAGGTCCTCCGAGGTGTACTTTTTCCATGCGCTTGTGGTTTCCATACCCATCCTTTCTGTAGCAAGCTCTGTGTGAGCTGCTGCTTGTTGTTGCTGTTAGATGCTCCGGTAGCTGCCGCGACGGTAGTGCTGCGACCGCGGCTGCCGTACTGGCTGCTTAGTTGCCTCCGTTGGAGCTGTTTGAGCCAGAACCACTGGATCCGCTGCCAGAACTATTGCTAGAGCCAGAGTTCTGATTGGAACCAGAATTGCTGTTTGAGCTGCCCGTTCCGGAGTTGTTACTAGAAGAATTACTCTCAGACGAGCTGCTTGAGCTGCTCGAGTCGCTGGTCTTTTCCGAACTAGACGAGCTGTCGGGGCTGGTGGTCTCTGATTTCTTGGAGTCAGTGCTCTCCGAAGAGGAATCCTTGGAATCAGTGGACTTGCTTGACTCGTCGGTCTTCTCGCTAGAAGAGCTGGAATCATCTTTCTTATCCGTCGAATTGCTGGTATTCGTAGTTTTTTCCGTCACAACTGGGGTTGTGCTGACCTTAGGTCCCAAGCCAGATCCGTCGGTGATATAGCTGAGGAACATTGCATAAAGAATGACGGCAGAAATGGTAAAGATAATTGAAATAATGGTCACGATAGTCAGCGCTCTTACACGCTTGCGAGACAGCGTTGGCGTGCGATTTACCTGCGACGACTGCCCTGTACCAGAGTCAGCGTTGGGATAATAATCGCGGGAAGGTGCATATTGTGCTCGAGGCATATATTGTGTGCCTTCAAGCGTTGTTTGGCTGCTGTTTGGATATGCCTGCTGGTTATATTCATCGTTGTCGCTAGCGCGGAACTTATGCGTGGAGCGCCTAATAACGTTCTGGTAAATCTGCGAAGCAAGCGCCGAGGCGGCGGCACCAACGGCCACGCCGATAATCGAGCCTGCAATACCAATCTGGTTTGACAGTACAAACGCAGTCACCGCGGCAAGCGATGTTGCCAAAATTTGGGTAATTGAGACGTCCTTAAGAAGGCTGGGCTTCTCGTTTGTTGCCTCATCTGTAGGCTGAGCAGGCGAAGCTAATCGAGTTTTGTCTGCATCAAAGTGCTTATAGCTCACAAGATGCTCCTTTCTTCGAACTGATAGCCTACCTCATTTTTGTGAAGATGTAATGTTTCGTCGCTAAATCGCAACATCAGCTGGCGAGAAACCCTGTCTAGTTGTCGTCGATACGACGGTTCTGTAATGTTTCTGCAGCGCGGGTTTCTCGCCTGAGCACGCATCGGGTTTCTCGGGGAAGGCGCATCGGGTTTCTCGCCCGAGAACGCGTCGAATTTCTCGCGATGTTTTGTTAAAAACGACCGTATCAAAGGTGATGAAACAAGGTATCATTTATATGTATCAGTTTTCCGTCAAACGGAGGTTTAGCATGCTTGTAAGCGCAAAAGCCATGCTCCAGAGTGCCGAGAAGGACCACTATGGCATCGGCGCATTCAACGAGAACAACCTTGAGTGGACCGCAGCAATCCTTGATGCAGCAGAAGAGCTTCAGTCTCCTGTCATCATTCAGTGCACCAGCGGCGCAGCAAAGTGGCAGGTAAGCTACCGCGTTGTTGCAGACATGGTTCGTCGTCTTGTTGAGGACAAGAACATCACTGTTCCAGTTGCTCTCCACCTTGACCACGGTTCATACGAGGATGCATTCAAGTGCATCGAGGCTGGATTTACTTCCATCATGTACGATGGTTCTCACGAGCCTGATTTTGAGACCAACCTTAAGCGCACCGAAGAGGTCGTAAAGGCAGCTCACGCAAAGGGTATTTCTGTTGAGGCTGAGGTCGGCGGCATCGGCGGCACCGAGGACGGCGTTACCGCTAAGGGTGAGCTTGCTGATCCTGAGCAGTGCGCAAAGATTGCTGACCTGGGCGTTGACTTCCTTGCTTGCGGTATCGGCAACATTCACGGTATCTACCCAGCTAACTGGGAGGGCCTCTCCTTTGACCAGCTCAAGGCTATCAAGGAGCGCGTCGGTGATCTTCCACTTGTTCTCCACGGTGGCACCGGCATTCCTGTAGAGCAGGTTCAGAAGGCTATCTCTATGGGCATCTCCAAGATCAACGTTAACACCGACCTTCAGCTTGTCTTTGCTGAGGCAACCAAGAAGTACGTTGAGGCTGGCCTTGTTGACAACGGCAAGGGCTACGATCCTCGTAAGCTCCTAAAGCCTGGTCGTGAGGCAATCGTTGAGCGCACCAAGGAGCTCATCCGCGAGTTTGGTTCCGACGGTAAGGCTTGGAACTAACCTTCGGCATGCGCTGAGCGCGGGCGTCGATGCGACAGCGCGTTCTTGCTGCTAGTTAAAGCAACGGACCTGGATTTTTCCAGGTCCGTTTTTTGTTGGGCGCGGTATGTGCGAAAGACGTGCACCTAGCACGTCCTTCTCGCGAGATGCGGGTGCGATAAGTGCGCCCTAATGTGTGCCTGAAAAGTGAAAAGATTCGGTATATTTTGCCTAAACTTGGCAAAGAATCTGTGGATTTGCCTGATTTTGTCAAAGATTCTGTGGCCATTTTACAGATTCTTTTAACTTTTTAGGCAATTTTTGTACAAGGAAAACTGGATCTTCTCGCCTCAGTACATTCGTACAGCAGAAATGAAAATTGCGAATTTAACGCAAATCGAATTTGACCAAAATTTGACCAAGAATACGTCGCAGACGAGGTCTAACACTGCTAGCTGGATATTTAGTGGCAATGATTTTCTGACAGGTTTGCCTGACCTGCAGTTTTACAAGAAATGTCACTTATTTACAATCAGCGATATAAGTTGCAAGTTTTTCTTAAGAAAATACTATGTAATCATGGAATTCTATCTATCACATACAACCGCTCTACAATTATTCCGTGCTATGAGAATTAAGGGTCACGGACTGATTCACCGTGACTCTTCGAGTACCGGAATTCATACAGAGTTTTTAACTTTGGAGCTTGGTCAAATCAAGGAGAAGGTATTTTCTAGCTTAGGAATAATGCTGACTGAGCCAATTGAGTTGGTAGTTGACGAGAAGAAAAATACCTACCAATCGAGCAGAATAAAATTTCACACTTCGTCTCATTTTGCGCAAACTCCGTGTATGGAGTTGAGTCTTGGTACATCAGCGATTAAAGTGGCGTCACCTTTTGAACTCATGATTGAAATGGCCCAAGAACAAACATTACTAGAAACAGTGATGCTAATTTCAGAATTTCAAGGCAGGTATGTTATCGACCCATCTACCTCTGAATTGAGATCTAATTGGTATGATCCAGTTTTTCAAAAGGTAGACTTTGAGCGTTATTTATCCTCAGTTTCTAGATGCAGCGGAATAAGGAATGCAAGATTAGCATCATTGTATTCTTTTGATAATGCTGCTTCTCCAATGGAAGTCAAACTTGCTCTTCGCGCTTCGCTTCCTGTGTCAGCAGGTGGTTATGCAATTCCTAAGGTTGAGCTAAATAAGGAAGTAAGGATTCAGCAATTAAAGAGCAGAGTACTTACAGAGAAAACAAGGGCTATCGATCTATTGCTTTCGAAGGGTAACTACGATGCAGACACAAATAGACAAGCAGCCATTGAATACAATGGGGCCGTACATGAATTAGCAGAGGTTTCAACGCGCGACTATCGGCGTAATAACGAACTCGTTTCAGCTGGAATAATGGAATTTGTTATTGGAAAAGCTGAGTATGATGACATCGTTTTTATGGATAATATGTTTAATTCAATTAGAAATCAGCTTGAAATACCAAGAAGACATACATCGTCTGATCGCAGAAAAATGGAAAGAGCTAAAAGAATCAAATTGTGGAGTGAACTAGAAAAGCTCTGCTAAATTCAGGACAAGCGAGTCTGTGACCCTTTTAAGTTGCCTGAAAAATGCAAAGAATCTGTAAATCTGACACAGATTCTTTAATAAAATCAGGCAAATCCACAGATTCTTTGGTGTTTTCAGGCAAAATTTACAGATTCTTTGCAGAAATCAGGCTCGCACTCGGCACACATCCAGCTCGCATTCAGTACGCATTCGCCGTACTCCTGGTACGTCTTTCTCGCGAGAAACCCGGTGCACTTCAGAGCCCTCTTGTCATGAAGCCCCACCGCACACGACAATAAAACCGCAGCTTAAACGCTTACTCAGCGGTAGGGTTGTCGGCGGGGGAGACGTGCATGTTGCCTTCGTTGCGGGAGATGTCCGCGAGCGTCTTGCTGTCCAGGAAACTGGAGGTCATGCGGCCAAGGTCACGCCAAATGTTGATAGTGGTGCAGGACTCCATCTGGGGACAGAGGGTGGTGTTTGTGCAGTTCAAGCAGCTAGCGGGCGCAAGATTGCCTTCGGCTGCACGAAGAATCTCACCCAGCGTGTAGTCCTCAGGTTTGCGCGTGAGGCGATAACCGCCACCCTTTCCGCGCAGACTCTCGACGTATCCAGCCTTGTGCATCAGGGCAATGACCTGCTCAAGGTACTTGCGCGAGATGTTCTGGCGCTCGGAAACGTCGCCTAGCGAGACCCATCCCTCGTGAACAGCCAAGTCAGCCATTGCGCGGAGTGCGTACATTCCCTTTGTAGAGAACATTCCGGCCACGGTTACTCGCCGTCCTCGGCGCGCTTACTCTCGGTGCCGTCCTCGGCACGCTTACTCTCGGCGTCGTCCTCGGCGTGCTTACTCTCGGTGCCGTCCTCGGTGGTAGACGCGCCGGCTGCGGTAGAACCACTGTTGTGAGCCTCAAGCATCTCCTCGAGCGTGTGCCATGCCAGTTCAGCGCACTTAACGCGTGCAGGCATGTGTGCGATGTCGTGCAGAATGTTGGCGTCTTCCAGCTGGTCAAGCACAGCCTCGTCAGTTTCTTCTCCGCGAATCATGCGCCCAAAGAGTTTGCAGAGCTGAATAGCCTCTTCTGGAGTACGGTCAATCATCAGGTCGCTCATGATGTCGGCGGACGCCTGAGAAATTGCGCATCCGCTGCCCACAAAAGCAGCCTCGGCAATCTTGCCGTCCTCAATGCGCACGGAAAAGGTGAGCTCATCGCCACAAGAAGGGTTAACACCCTCGTGGGAGACGGTTGGGTTGTCCATCTGGTATTTGTAATCGGGGTGAGAAACGTGGTCCATAAACTCAGCGTTATACAGGTCGTTTGCTGCCACTTATTTCAACTCCTTGTTTTATTTGTTGCTGACTGCGCTGCCAAAGATCTTCCATACCTGGTTAAGACCCTCGATGAGCTGGTCAATATCGTGTTTATCGTTGTAGAACGCAACGGATGCGCGGCAGGTACTGGACTCGTGCAACTCAATCAGAAGCGGCTCGGCGCAGTGATGACCAGCGCGAATGCAAACGTTATTCATGTCTAGGATGCTCGAGACGTCGTGTGGATGAACGTCGCGCACGTTAAACGCCACAGCGCCCACGTGGTTTTGTCCCAGCTTAGAGCCAACGATGTCAACAAAGTCCAGCGTGCACAGTTGCTGTACTAAGTACCTGGCGAGAAGTTCTTCTCGCTTCTCGATTTTTGCCATATCTAAGCCGTTAAGGTATTCGACAGCGGCACCGGTAGCATAGATACCTGCGGCGTCCTGCGTGCCTGCCTCAAACTTCTCGGGAACAGGAGCCCAAACAGCGCTGGTTTCGGTGACGGAATCAATCATCTCGCCGCCGGTGAGGAATGGTGGCATGGCATCGAGCAGCTCAGCGCGACCCCAGAGCACGCCAATACCCATAGGTCCACACATCTTGTGTGCCGAGAAAGCCAGCAGGTCGCAGTCAAGATCATGCACGTCAAGAGGGATGTGAGGTGCGGATTGGGCGGCGTCAACAACCATGTAGGCGCCCATAGTGTGAGCGCGTTTGGCAATAGCCTTGATGTCATTGCGGGTGCCCAGTACGTTGGAGACGTGTGTGACAGACACAATTTTGGCGCGCTCGGTAATCTTTGACGCGATCTCTTCTGGCGTAATCTGATACTGCGAATTCATGCGCAGGTACACCAGGTTAGCGCCGGTAGCTTTACAAATCTGTTGCCATGGGATGATATTGGAGTGGTGTTCCATAATGGAAATGACCACGTCATCACCTGGCTTGAGTGCATAGCGGCCAAGGCTTGAAGCAACTAGATTAAGCGCCTCAGAAGTGTTGCGCGTAAAGATAATCTGCTGGCTTTCTGGCTTGCCGTTTTTATCGACAGCTCCAATGAACTTTGCAATTGAAGCGCGAGCTCCCTCGATAGCTGCGGTTGCTTCCACACTCCAACGATACAATCCGCGCAGTGCGTTTGCGTTCATGGTCTCGTAGAAGCTAGACTGCGCCTCAATAACCGCGCGTGGGCGCTGAGAAGTAGCAGCGCTGTCCAAGTAAGTTACCTCGGGGTTTGCTGCCAGAATTGGAAAATCTGCCTTGTAAGGGTTATCGGTAATCTGAGCAACTTCTGCGTCGGTCATTACGCGACACCACCTTTGCTGGAATCGGCTTCAGCGTCGGAATTCCTGCCATCACTGGCAGCCAGGGAGTTGCCAGCTGCATCGTCACTAGCTGCAGCTTCGTCATAGTCGTGAGCAATTTCTGCGCCCAGCTCAGCCTCGCAACGCTCAACAGCCACGCGGTGGGAAATCTCCTCAGGCGCGTTGATGATGGCGTCTTCAAAAAGAGCGCGTATAAACATCTGCTCAGCAGCCTGGTGAGAAAGTCCTCGAGCCGCAAGGTAATCAAGCTGCTCAGGGGAGACGGATCCGATAGTAGCGCCGTGGTTACCAGCAACGTCGTCTTCATCACAGAGAATAGCAGGCATGGTCTTGTTGACAACGTCGTCACCAAGAATCATGACCGTTTCAATCTCGTTGCCCTGGGCATCCTTTGCACCGCGGACAAGATCGATGGTTGCGCGAAGCGTCTTCTTAGCTGCCTCGTTAAGGACGCCGGACTCGGTGAGCAGCGCGCGCGTAGAGGTACCACGCATGCGTACCAGGTGGTTAATATCAAGCGTCTCTTCGTGAGTAGCGTGATAGCGATTGTTAAGGTCAAGGCGAGCTTGAGCGCCAACTAAGTTGGCGGTAAGGCCAAGACCGATGGTTGATCCACCCAGAGCGTACTGCTTAACGTCAACAACAGCGTCCTGGTGAATCTCAAGGCCAACGCTTTCAAGGTGCTGCTGACCCTCATTGACGCCAAGCATCTCAATAAGGTGCAGCTTTGCACCAGCCTCAACCACAATGCGGGTGAGCGCAGCGCTGGTTGGAAGCGCATCGTCGTTCGCGTCGCTGCCTGTAGGTGCGTCGCCGTCAACATCGCCTGCAAACGCTGCGATGACTACGGTAGCCTCGGCACCTTCGCGTACAATGATGCCGGTGTTAGCACACTGATTTTGAGCTGCAGAAACAGCAACAACAATAGGCTCATCTCGCTTGGTACGAGCGGGAACGTTGTAGAAATCAGACTTGAATGCCTGTGACTCTACGTAGTCAGTAACCTCTTGGCCCATTCCACACTCAATGCGCTCAAAAAGGCGAGGCAGAGGCAGGTAGACTTTGCCTGCGTCAGCGTGATTAGGGACGGTAACTGACAGTGAGTTTGCGCGTAGACGGTTCCATGTCTGAGCTGCAGGAACGTTGGCGCGATTAATCAAAACGTTATCCATTAACCAATCGCTCCTTCCATCTCAAGTTTAATCAGGTTGTTCATCTCAACGGCGTACTCCATTGGGAGCTCCTTTGAGACAGGGTTTGCAAATCCGTTTACTACCATGGTGCGAGCCTCAGCCTCAGAGCAGCCGCGGCTCATCAGGTACAAAACGGTGTCGTCAGAAAT
>CAUVJF010000036.1:0-12995 GCA_963552125.1 uncultured Atopobium sp. | reverse complement strand
GATCGCTTATGCTGGTCCTCGCACTGAGGTTCCAGAGGGCTATGAGGTCCGTGACATCCAGGGCCGCACCATTATGCCAGGTCTTATCGATACTCACCTGCACTTCTCCGGCAACCTGACCGACAACGATAACGACTGGGTTATCGAGTCCGTTGCTCAGAAGCAGGCATGCGCAGTCAAGCAGTCCTGGGACGCTCTCTCCCATGGTCTTACCACCGTCTGCGAGATTGGCCGCAATGGTATCGCAATTCGTGACCTCGTTAACATGGGCGTCATGGAGGGACCACGTATCTACGCTACCGGCCTTGGCTTCTGCCGCGTTGCTGGTCACGGTGACTGCCACCAGCTCCCACAGGAGATTTCCAAGAATGGTCACCCATGGGGCGATCAGGTAGACGGTCCTTGGGATCTTCGTAAGGCAGTTCGTCGTCGTCTTCGTGAGAACCCAGACGCAATCAAGATTTGGGCAACCGGTGGCGGCATTTGGCACTGGGACTCCGGTCGCGATCAGCACTACTGCTACGAGGAGATCAAGGCAGTTTGCGACGAGGCAGCAATGGTTGGCATTCCTGTTTGGTCACACTCCTATAACAGCTTCTCCGCAGCTTATGACTCCGTCCGTTGCGGCTGCGAGCAGATGATTCACGGCTTCGAGCTTGATGCAAAGACCATGGACCTTATGTGCGAGCAGGGCACCTTCTTCACTCCTACCATCGGCTTCCTGCCAACTTGGTACGGAACTTATCCACCAGAGTGGACTCCAGAGCTTGACGCATTCCCAGGCGATACCGTCGTTGAGAAGGGCCTCAACCGTACATACGAGAACCTCCGTGCTGCTAACGAGCGCGGCGTCACTCTCACCATCGGCTCCGACTCCTTCAGCTTTGTCACTCCTTACGGCTGGGTCACCATCGACGAGATGTATGACTTCGTTGAGAAGGCTGGCGTCACCATTCTTGAGACCATCAAGGCTGCTACCCTTAACGGCGCTAAGATGGTTCACCACGAGGATGAGTTTGGCTCCCTCGAGGCTGGCAAGCTTGCTGACCTCCTGGTTGTCAAGGGCGACGTTGCTGCTAACATCCGCGACCTTACCCCAGATAACATGGAAGTTATCATGAAGGAAGGCAGCGAGGTTATTCGCGGCACCTTCTAAGAGGTAAACCAATCCCTTTTGGAGCCCCTATGCAGTCTCTGCATAGGGGCTCTTTTTGTGTACAGGAGTGGCGAGAAACCCGTTGAGGGCCGCGACAACCCGTCGAAATGCTCAGCGGGGTCCTAGGAACTTCTCGCCTTACCTGCACATCGTCTATCACAAGGCACTTTAGGGTACATATCAGAAGATCCATTGGGGTCAGCGCAAAAGGCGCTGGCTTCTACCTACAGGAGGATTTTTGGCTAGAAAACGCATACATAAAGGAAACCGTCGTCAGGGACGTGCAAAAGTCTCGAAGCGACCATCGGCGCTGCTTACAGGCACGCTGAGTCTTTCTCGCCCAGGAGTTGCTACCGTAAGCACCCCTGAGGGTACGTATGCGCTGGCCAAGCATGGTATTCATGAGGCAATGCACGGAGATGAGGTCCAGGTTTCGCTTGTCTCGGCCAAGGGGAAGACTCCTCTGGCAAACGTGCGTTTTGTGCTTACGCGGGCTACTCAGACGTTTTTGGGCATCTACCACGACGCCGGTCCACTTGGCGCTGTGGTGCCGCTGGATAGCCGCATCCAGCGCGATTTCTTTGTGCTTCCCGAAGATTCTTCTGTTGGACGTCATTACGTTTTTGAGGGCGACGTGGTTGTCGCGCGCATCACGGAGTATCCAACGCGCAAAAGCGCTGCTGTAGTCACTATCGAGCGCCGCGTGGGATCAGCCGAAGATCTAGACATGAACGTTGAGGCAACTATTGCTTCGTATGGTTTGGCAACGGAATTTCCTATCAAGGCGCAAAGACAAGCCGAGAAAATCTCCGTTGACGCAGATAAAGCCCTTGCAGAAGATGCTTCAAGACACGATTTGCGAGAAGAGCTGTGCATCACCGTAGACCCCGCAGATGCTAAAGATTTTGATGACGCCGTTGGTGCGCGGAAGCTTGAAGATGGCAGCTTTGAGCTCTGGGTTCATATTGCAGATGTGGCCCACTACGTAAAATGGGATTCTCCCATTGACCTGGAAGCTCGCATGCGCACCTGCTCGGCATATTTAGTGGACCGCGTGTTGCCTATGCTTCCAGAGAAACTTTGCAACGATGTTTGCTCTCTGCGACCAGCTGAAGATAGGCTGGCCATGTCGGTAAAGATGACTTTGAGCAGCTCAGGCAAGATTCTTGGCGCAACTGCTATGAATTCCGTCATTCGCTCACGAGCAAGACTCAGTTACGACCAGGTAGATAGCTATCTGCAAGGAGACACCGCGGCACTTGACTCCGTTGTGCCTAGAGAAGATGCCGGCGCAATCAAAGAAATGATTAACGTGCTCAATCAAATCCGAGCACTGAGAGAAGAAATTCGCGAGAAACGCGGTTCAGTAGATTTTGAGAGCGTAGAGACGCGCGTAGTGCTTGACCAGGATAACAAGCCTACTGGCGTGTCGGTGCGCGAGCGCACCCAAGCAACGGGGCTCATTGAGGAAGCAATGCTTGCAGCTAATGAGAGTGTTGCTCATATGCTCAGCCAGCATGACCTAGAGTCGGCATATCGCGTGCATGAGCAGCCTTCTCCAGAGTCACTTAAGCTTGCGGTCACTCCACTTGTGGCGATGGGTGCTCTTGAGCCAGATGTTGCATCTCGTATTGCCATTGGCGATCAGACGGCATTGCAAGAAGCGCTGGAGTCAGTCCACGGTACACGTTATTCTCGCGTGGTAAATGCACAGCTGCTCAGGGCCCAAAAACGAGCAATCTATCTGCCAACAAACCAGGGACACTTTGCTCTGGGAGCGGATGCGTACTGCCACTTTACCTCGCCAATCAGGCGCTATCCCGACGTGATAGTTCACCGTACGTTAAAGCGTCTGCTTCGCGGTCAGACGGCGTCTCGCGCAGAGCTCAGCGCACTCCCAGATATCTGCAGCACCTGCTCTGAACAGGAGCGAAAGGCAGATGCAGCAGCTCGTGCTACGCAAAAGATCAAGCTGGCTGAGTACTACCAGAGTCGTCTGGGAGAAGAAACGTGGGGAACCATTGACGGCTGCGAGCGCTTTGGCCTGTTCATTACATTGGACGATACCTACGCCGACGGGCTTCTCGCCGTGAGGGATTTGGGTCACGAATGGTACGTGTATGATCAGGAGACTCTGGCGTTGATAGGGGAATCAACAGGCAAAACGTATCGTATTGGTGGACGTGTGCGCGTGAAGATTTCTGGCGTAAATGTGGCTCGTGGTCAGATTGATTTGGCACTTGTGGAATAATAAGCAGGTAGATTACGTGCGGGTTTATCAGGCACCCGCACAGATGATTGCATGATTGATATTGAATGATAGGTGAGTAAGATGGCACTTTCGGCACTTTCAGATGAGCTGATGCGCGCTGAAGGCATGATGATGCAGGACCAGAATGATGAGGCCCTTGAGCTGCTGCTTCGTTTGGCTGAAGACGCTGAGGAATATGTGGATTGCAACTGCCAAACCACAGATGAGCTGCAGTATTTTGCGTTCCCAACGCTGTTTGACCGCTTAGCGTATAGGCGCGTGGAGAACGACCCTCGCAAGCTTGAGGATGTTCATGAGCCGTTTGATCGCCTGTACGGAGACCTTGCAATGGCTTACGTACGTACTGGCGATTACGAAAACGCCATGAATGCGCTGAAGACTGCCATTCGTTGGAACCCCATGAACTGCGGATTTAGGCTTGATTTGGCTGACCTGTTTAAGATTGCAGGAGATATTCGTGAGCATATTGCCCTGACATTTGGCGTCTTTGAGCGCGCAAGCGAGGCAAGGCATCTGACCAGGGCGTTTTTGAACTTCGCTGCGTGGTTTGAGGCTCAGGGTAGGCTTGAGCAGGCTGCAGCATGTCTGAGAGCTGCTCGTCGCTTTGAGGTTAAAGATAGCACGCTTGAGGCCGCTCTTGACCAGGCTACAGACACTCCTAAAGACCCTGATGGTCTTACCGACGAAGAGGCAAACGACCTGCTTGAGGCAGAGGGCCTGCCAACAGGTGCCAACGCCGAGATTGCGGTTTGCCTGCTGATGTGTGCGCAGGACTGCGCTGCCATGGGTGACAGGGCTACCGCAACTGAGATGACCATTCGCGCTCGCGATCTTGTTGGCGAGCAGGCAGCTCTTACGCTTCTGCAGCTTGTCCGCGACGCCGCAATCTCTGAGGGCTTCACCGCAGGTGGCAATCACGTATCTGCTGACGCGCCAGGCAATGCATCTGGCGAGAAAACCGATGCAGCAGAAACTTCAGACGGGGAAGGCAAGTAAGTATGGCCGAGACCCAGGGAAAACAGCAGGGTAAGAAGTCGATTGCGCGCAATCGCTCTGCTCGTCATGAGTACGAGATCGGCGAAACCTTTGAGTGTGGCCTGGTGCTTACTGGCACCGAGGTCAAGAGCCTGCGCGAGCGTGGTTGTCAGCTGACCGACACGTTCTGCCTCATTCGCGATGGCGAGGCGTGGATTCACGGCATGCACCTGCATCCGTACACAAACGGTGGCGTGTGGAACGTTGACCCAGATAGAAAGCGCAAGCTGCTGCTTCACCGCAGGCAGATTGACTATCTTGACGGAAAACTTCGCCAGAAAGGCTTGGCGCTGGTTCCGCTTGAGATCTACTTTGACGAGCATAACCGCGTCAAGTTGCTGATTGCGCTTTCGCAGGGTAAAAAGCTCTACGACAAGCGTGCGTCTGCAGCCAAGCGTGATTCTGACCGCGAGATTCAGCGAGCTCTCAAGGAGCGCAGTCGCTAGTAGTGCGTCGTCGCTGCCGCACACGAGCGTACCGTCGCAAGGTGGCTGGTGCTCAGAGCACGTCGAACTTCTCGTCAAAAAATTTCGTGCGAATTTTATGAGAATCATTCCTATTTTCGGAATAATGCTTTAGAATCACTCAAGATTTGTTACTATCTGCATGAGCACTTAACCGCGGATAAGGGCCACGGTTAGTTGCCATCCGCGTTAATTGCGCGAATAGAAGGAAAAGCGCGTAAGCGCTTGGAGAGAGGAATAAAAATGGCAGAGAAGACTTACAAGTTTGTTTGCACCGTTTGTGGCTACGAGGTTGAGGTTGACACTCCAGAGCTTCCTGAGGACTATGTTTGCCCAGTTTGTGGCGTTGGTCCTGAGATGTTCGAGCTTGTCGAGGAGTAAACTCCCCACAATTTAGTCAGATAGGTTATCCGCGCAAGATTGCACGTTGGTAACCTCTTTGATGATCACCCAAACAAAATCGTAAAAGCGATGTAGGATTTAACCTGCATCGCTTTTCGTATATGCCTGCGTGATTCGTGTTTTAACGCGCATCATATGGATGGAGTGGTTTTGAAGCACGCACTACAAATGTCAGATTCGGTGGAAGTTGCAGCATTCTTGGCCTTTTCGGGCGGAGTGATGGACGCCTATTCCTACCTGGTACGTGGCGGTGTTTTTGCCAATGCTCAGACGGGAAACTTACTGCTTTTTGGTATTAATTTGACAAGCGGTTCGTTTGAAAAGTGTCTCAAATACGCCCTTCCAATTTTGGCATTTGCCATAGGTATTGCGCTTTCATATGCCATACGAGCCATTGCGCGAGAAGAACATCTGCACTGGAGACAGCTGGCGGTTATCGTAGAGATTGCGCTCCTAGGTGTAGTTTCTTTACTTCCAACCGATATGAACCTGCTGGCAAACAGCTTGACGTCACTTGCGTGTGGCATTCAAGTCCAGGCGTTTAGAAAGCTTCACGGGCATGCGTTTGCCACCACCATGTGCATTGGTAATCTTCGTGGCGGAACGCAAGAAATAGCGGCTTATATGCACACTCACGATTCATCTCACATTGAGACATCGCTGCTCTATTTTGGAACTATTTTCTGCTTTGTAGCTGGTGCGGTAGTGGGTAACTTGCTCATTCCGCTGCTGGGAACCCATATGATTTGGCTGTCACCTGCAGCGCTTCTCGTGGTTATTCTCATCATGTTTATTGATCGCGAGAAACAAGTTCTAGAAGCTCACGGTAAGTCTGCAAAGTAAGCCGTTAAGTAGGTTGCAAAGTAAGCCACAAAGTAAGCCACAAAGTAAGCCGTTCCCAAAATAGTCATATCTTTTTTGAAAGAATGGCAGTTCATGGGGTATACTCTCTACACTTTGAATTGCAAGCAACGTTACGCGCGCAATTCAGGAACATTGAAAACTGCATGGTGGCAGTTTCTCTCATTATTGGGGGTGACTGGATTCGACAAGGTGAGTTTGCGGTGGGCAGCAAGCCGTGGTCTCCTCGCCACGTAAAACAGGGGTAACGTCAAATTGAATTGACAACACTCTTACTTTTGAGCCTCGTATGGCTCTCGCTGCTTAATTTAGTTCAGCGCGTCTAACTGGGATTTTCTCCTGTTCTCAGGGTGACGTCATTTTAGGGAGATGCTTGTAAGGACGTAGTTGGTATGCCTTACAAAAAGATTGAACCAACTGGAGCACCAAACGCCTGTTACTAAGTGTGCGGTACTTGAGATGTAATTAGTAACTGAGCTTGGAGACACCTGCCTAGGATTTGCTTTGGACCGGAGTTCGATTCTCCGCACCTCCACCATACATTCGTTACTCATGAATGGCGAGAAACCCTGCGATTCATGAGTATTTTTTTTAAATGCAACATTGTGTTGCATATCTGCAAAAGAGCCGCACTCCGATGTATTTGGAGTGCGGCTTTTGCTGTTCAGGATTTATTTTTACTTTGGCGTTTGTTTTTTACTCGTTTAGCGGAAAGTCATAGGCTACGGGCAGTTGAGGGGTAATATTTAGTTAGCAAAATCTAACAAAACAAAAAGGCAAGTTCAGACACCATTTTCTGTACGTACTGTCCGTTGAGCTAGTGGATTGCGTTTCAAATCAAATGACGCCGTGAATGGAAAATAGAATCGAGGCGAAGCAATGTCAAGGAACGCTACAAGATTTCAAAAAGTACTGATGTCGTGGGTGTATCGCGGCAAAGAAATATTTAAGCCCCTTAACACAGGTGCCATTGATGAGCATGTGAGGTGCATACGTGAGTATGTGGCCAATATTTTCTTCTACACTAAAGGCAGTACTACCATCATGATTGACGCAGGGTACAGCTATGATCGCCTGCAAGAAAAGATGAACTGGCTGGGAATTGACCCTAAAGATATTCAGCATATTCTAATCACTCACCTGGACACCGATCACATTGGCGCAATTGAGTCGGACAGTGACCAGCTTTTTGGCCACGCACAGGTTTATATTGGCGATGTTGAAAATAGGTATTTAACAGGAGAAGTTCGTCGCCGTGTAATGAACGGCTGGTTCAAGCTACCAAAGGTGATCATTCCAAATAAAAAGACACTTCTACACGACGGGGAAGTGTTTGAAATTGATGGCATTAAAATCGAAACAATTTTGGTTCCTGGTCATACCTGGGGTCACGTGGTGTACTTGATTGATGACGAGTATTTATTCTCTGCCGATACCATCTGGTTTGGCGCAGACGGCGGTTATAGCTTTATCAATAAGCTTGCAGAAGACAACAAACTTGCTGTTCAATCGCTTGCAAGGCTAGAGGGCATTCTGCGTGAGCGTGGACTTAATCCCAAAATTATCACCGGGCATACAGGCTGGGCGGATGACATCAACTTTGTCTTTGCTCATACCGATGAGGTGTGTAACGTCAACAAACCAGTCAAAGTTCATGACCCCAAAGCTCCCTACGACGCATATGACGAGCGCGACGACACACGCGAAAACGCGGTGAACACGCTGCTTCTTCCGTGTAATCGATAGCGTCAGGACCTTGTCAGGATTCCGTAAGAATTACGTCAAGATTGCATCAAGACTCTGTCAGAAATGGCAGAGTCTTTTTTCAGCCAGAAAGTAATCAGAGTTTTTTGAATTTCTCGTTGACATATTCCACAAGTGGAACTACTATCGTTATAATATATTCAACAAGTGGAATACAAGGAGATGAGAGATTTGCTCAAGCAGGGAATTCTTGGTCTCTTGAATTATGGAGATATGTCCGGCTACGAGATTAAAACCATCTTTCAACAGTCGCTTAATTACTTCTGGACCGCCCAGACAAGCCAGATTTATAGAGAGCTGCAGTCGCTAGAAAAGGACGGCTGGGTTACTTCAACGCTCGTTGCTCAAAAAGGAAAGCCAGACAAGAAGGTTTTCTCGATAACTGAAACCGGCAAAGAAGAGTTGCAGAGGTGGCTGAGGGAGGACTCCCAGTCCTCGGTGCTGCGCATTCCGCTTTTGATGCAGACGTTCTTTAGGGGCGAGTGCTCCTACGAGGAAAACCTTGCGTTCTTCAAACGAATCGCAGATAACGCCTCCTCGTTTCCTGGTGGAAGTGAGCTGGCAGCTGGCGCGGTGGCCGCTTACGCAGCGCAAATGGGTGATTCAGAGAAGGCGTTGTTCTGGCAATTTACTATCGAGTACGGCAAGATGCACGAGGAAATGCTTAGGGCATGGAGCGAGAAGTGCATGAAGGAACTGGAGGCGCATCATGAACATTCTGCTCATTAATGGCAGTCCCAAGGGCAAAGCTAGCAACTCTCTGCGACTTGCTAAGAGTTTCGTTGAGGGTATCTCTGAGCAGCACGCAAATGAAGACGTGACTGTTGAGCAGCTCAATGTTGCTGCTATGGACATCAAGCCATGCAAGGGATGCTTCCACTGCTGGAAGAACACGCCTGGCCAGTGCATTATGTCGGACGATGAAGAAACCGTTATCCAAAAGCAGCTTTGGGCGGATCTGGTTATTTGGAGTTTTCCGCTCTACTACTTCAACGTGCCTGGACTGCTGAAGAACCTGATTGATCGCCAGCTCCCCATGAGTTTGCCCTTCATGAGCGACGCAAACAGGGGATATGGAAGTGGTGCGCACGAATCTCGCTACGACATGTCCGGCAAGAAGCACGTTCTCATTTCTACCTGCGGATTCTATTCGTCAGAGGGCAACTACGATAGCGTTACCAAGATGTTTGACCACATTCTTGGTCAAGGCAATTACGAGAGCATTTTCTGCGGTCAAGGCGAGCTCTTCCGCGTAAAGGAGCTTTCTGCACGCACCAACCAGTACCTCGAGCTTGTCAAAAAGGCTGGCACAGAATACGCTCAGGGCGGCATTTCTGACCAGACAAAAGCCGAGCTCAAAGTCTTGCTGTATCCAAAAGAGATGTTTGAGCAGATGGCGGATGCAAGCTGGGGAATTTCTCGCGATACAAGCGCTCAGGGCAGCAAAAACGCTGGCGAGAAACCCGTTGAGCAGGTGCCGTTTGACCATATCTTCACCTCTCAGATGGCAGCCCTGTACAACAAAACGGCTTACGACGGAAAAGATCGCGTGCTTGAGATGAACTACACCGATCTTGGGCGTAGCTATCAGATTCTGCTGGGCAAAGACGGTAGTAAGGTCTTTACTGACGGCAGCTTAACTACCACCACAAAGCTCAACACTCCGTTTGAGGTGTGGCAATCCATTTCTAGGGGAGAAATTAGCGGACCAGAGGCGCTGGGCAAGCACTTGTATACCGTTGAGGGCGATTTTTCCTTCATGATTGATTGGGACAAGTATTTTGGTCCAACGCCTGGTAGTTCAACTAAAGCTGCGCAGGACGCGTCGGCTAAAGAAGCCGGCAACGCACGGAAAAATCCGCAGATGATTACAATGCTGCTCCCTTGGATTACCTTCTGGACTGCAACCTCGTTTGACTCTCAGGTTGGCGCCATGATTGTGCTGCTTGTTACTGCCTTGATGCCGCTGATTATGAGGAACTTCAAGTTCACCATCTGGGATAGAATCTCATTTGCCCTGGTCGGAGCATTGTCTGCAGGCGTTTTTATGAGCGGAAATGGCGACAGCAACCTGATTGTCAATTTGGGTTACCTGGCTTTTGGTCTTATGTGGTTGGCCTCGTGCCTGACTAAAGAACCTCTCTGCGCTGCTTACGTTAAGTACAGCTACGGTGGAGATAGTGCTTACAACAATCCGCTGTTCATGAAGACAAACTATATTTTGGCTGCTTGTTGGGGTGCTATGTACGTTTTAACTGCCATCTGGAGTTGGTTTGCAGTTCAAAATGGAGTGGGCGGCATTTTGGTTGTCGTGAACAACCTGGTTCCTATTGGAATGGGTCTGTTTACGGCTTGGTTCCAAAAGTGGTATCCAGCTAAGATGGCAAGTGGAAAGTAAGCAGCTCAATCCACTACAAAACACCTACACGTCAAAAGAGAGCCAGTACTGAACTGCCTCCCATTTCTTGGACATAAGAAATGGGAGGCAGTTCATGTGCGGGTGATTATGATTCTGCGGCGTGTTAGCGTCGGCTTTTAGGCCTGGCGCACAAAATAGCGCAGCTTTGGTAGCTTCTACCGAAGAATCGACATGTTCTTAATCAAGATAGCCAGGCAGCTAGGCGGTCGCACTACCTGATATGCATCTCTATGCATAAACTTCATCTAATATGCTAGAAAATGAATAGCGTCATATAAAAGATTTAACTATAGGTAAATTCCGCACCTAAGGAACACACTTAAGTCAGATATTCTGCTCAATTGCGGGCATATTACACTTCTAAGTCAGATATTCTGCATGTTTCAGGTATTTTCTGCGTCATGTATACGTCTTTTTGACAGATTATCTGACTTAGGTGTGTTTTGAACTGCCTCCTATTCCTGATGTCCAAGAAATGGGAGGCAGCTCATACGCTGGCTCTCTTTTTGGGTTTCTCGCCATTTTGCTTTACCATAGCAACATAAGGAGATGATGCGACATGAATAAAGCGGCTCAAATTATTAAGAACCTTTCACAGGGCTTTCTAATCTCGGGTATTTTAAGCGCTCTCATGGGTGCATACTACCTGTTTGCTAAGGCTGGACTTCCTCTGCAAGATCCTCCGCTAGCGCTTAAAATTCAATATGAAATTAACTTTGGCGTTGGCGAGAAAATGCTTATGTTGGGCTTAACCTGCCTGTTTATCGGCTGCATTGGCTATACCGTTGCGTGGATTTGCTCCAAGACAGAGAAAGTTCAAGAGCCAGATAATCATCAAGCTGGTAGACCTTCTCGCCCTGGTGGAGCAAACTAAGGCGAGTGAGCAGAGGCGCGCGGACCGAAGCTGCGGACTGGCCGCGGCGTCTTGAAGCGCTCTAAGCTGAATTCATGTTCATCAGCAGCAGATGCGGGACAAATACAAAAATTTGAACTATTTTCAAAACAGTACTGTCCATGTGAACTGTACTATTTATCAGCCAAATTCACTTTTTATGTGAATACTAATTTCTCATATGTTTTGGCTATCAATTTGTAAGAAAATATAGATGTAATATGCACATCTTTTTGAGGGGCCATCATGAAAAAAGGTTTTCTTAAGAGAATCTCAGTCTTTCTCACCATGGTTGTGGCATGCCTGTTTATGTCTATTAACACAGCTCAGGCACTTGATCGCCAGAAAGACGATAGTGATCTTACCCAGATCAACATTTACCAGTTCACGCTGACCAGGGACAACATGACTGTTCTCTCGCAGGGAGCTGGTGTTAAGCGTATTGAGATTCCTGCTTCTGATACAGGCAATCTTCCTTCAACCGCTTTTGTTGTTCAGCCAACTAAAGACGGTTCCAACCAGCAGTATGCTCAGCCTCTCTCGCTGAAGTTCTCTAATGCTGGCACTGTTGACGGCAAGTCCGTTGACGTTTATGTCACCATTAACTCGCTGGACCTTACCCTTAAGAATGCCAACGCAGATTACAACAATCCAAATAAGACTGATGTTGCATTTCTGACTGTTGATGAGAACTGGGGAACTAAGTCCTTCCAGATCATGGACTACATTGATGTAAATCACCCCAGCTACACCGCTGATATGTTTAGGTCCTATGCAATCAGCGCAAACGTGACTGTAGAGCTGAAGTACACCGATGGCACCCCTTGTGACCTCAAGCTTGTCATGCAGCCAAGCGATATTGACGTTGTCGGTGATACTGGCGCAAACGAGACCTTCTCGCTTATTAACGCCAATAGCACCATCGATAGCATTGTTATGAACAACAGGAACATTCTTGTTGAGAGCACCAGCGGTGGCAATATTACCTGGAACCCTGTTCGTGGAACCTCTGGTCCTGACCAGGAGAAGAACCTTGCAGGTTTTGCTGTTAAGTCCAAGTCAAACAGCATGACGTTTGAGTCCACCAGCGCGGCTACCAGCGGCAGCCTTTTTGGCGTATACACTGAGGCAATTACTCCAGCTCCAGTAAAGGCAGTTGATCCAGAGCAGGCTCCTGCTAAGGCCGGAGAAACCATTACCTATACCGGCACCTTTACGCTGCCAAGGCAGGGCATTGATACCATCGGCAAGATTAAGTCGATGAGCATGGTTGACACCTTTGACGAGCGCCTTGATTTCCAGAGCCTTACCGTAAGCTTTGACGGCCAGACCCTGACCGAAGGTACTGACTATACCGTTTCTGTTGATGGTCAGAAGGTTACCGTCAACATCAAGGACCACCTGCTCACCAAGGCAAATGGCGGCAAGAAATTTGTTATTACCTACAAGACTGTTACCAACAGCAAGGTAGAGACTGATGGCTCCAACATTGATAACGAGCTCACACAGGTTGTCGACGGAAACGTTGCTCACTCCAACAAGGTAACCACTGAGCTTCTGTACGAGAAGACCCACGAGTTTATAAGCGGCACTCCTAACAGGGAGCTTCCTCAGGAGGTCCTGGACCTGCTGCCTGGTAAGCAGACTAGAATTCCTAACGGAACCACTGTTACCCCTGATCAGCCTCTTGGTGGCGTTACTCGCGTAGAGACTCCAGATGGAACGTGGGT
>CAUVJF010000035.1:0-13578 GCA_963552125.1 uncultured Atopobium sp. | reverse complement strand
AAGACCCAAGGATGTCCGCCTGCAAGTGCGCGAGCAGCTTTCTTGGTGATAATAACCTGTGGATAAGGGCGGAGTTGCTTCATGATGTTCCTTCTCGCGAGAAGTGCTTACAAAAAAGCTGGGTGTCTGCGAGCGCCCAGCATCTATGTTCAAAAGTTACAGAATCAAATTGCAGAGAGCCATAAGAGGGAATATTGCCTGCTTGATAGCTGCAGAGCGTTTGTCGGGAGAAGTCACAAAGAGAAGAATTGCGGCAAATTCCATTGAACAAACAGCAAAGACAACAAGCGCTTTACCTAGTGGATTTCTGTTAGCCATCAAGAAGACGCCAACGAATACCTCAATAGCAAGAAAGAGATTATAAAATCCCTGGTTAAAAGCCATCTTCTCAGTGCTCTCTGCCTCTTCTTTTGTCATGTTAAAGGCCTTGAGCGCACCGTCAGAAGTCCAGGCAAATGACTCAAGATAAAATATGACCACGTGTAAAACTGCAGCTCCAAGAGCAAAAATTATACCAGCATTACTAAAAGGGCCCATGTTTTATTCCTTTACTGTATTAGTTACCTGCGTTTTGATTATAGATTACGTGTGTCGGCCATATCTGCCGCCAAATCCAAATCCTTTGCCCCTTGACCTTGAGCCCGAGAACATCGAGCGCGTGGTCTTGGTGGTAGAGCGGGAATCCTGGAGCATAATGCGCCCCTCATCATAAGAAAAGCCAGGTAGATCCCATGCAGGAATGAGCGCTTTTGTGAAGTACTCAATTTCTCTAAGCGGTGTGACTTCGTCTGGTCCCATAAAAGTGAACGCCTGACCTGCGGCCCCAGCGCGGCCTGTTCGGCCAATGCGGTGAACATAATCCTCGGGGTCAAGCGGCACGTCAAAGTTGATAACGGCGTCAATGCCCTGGATATCAATACCGCGGCTCATGACGTCGGTTGCAACAAGAACCTGAATAGCGCCGCTGCGGAATCGTTCAAGCGCTCTTGCGCGAGCCTTTTGCGGACGGTCCGCATGCATAACGTCAACCTTGAGACCTGCGGCTTTGAGGTTTTTGTAAATGCTGTCAACGCGCGACTTTGTCCTACAGAACACCAATACACGCTCTGGCGCAGGATCAAACGAGTCAATAAGAGCCTTTAAGAGCTGCGGTTTTTGTCCCTGAGTGACCGAGCATAAATGTTGCTCGATTGTTGCCGCAGTCTGTCCGGTTCTTGCAATCTCAATGCGCTCCGGATCTTTGAGCAACGCATCTATGGTTGAGGTAATTGACGCGGGGAGCGTTGCCGAGAAAAGCAACGTTTGATGTGCCTTGGGTAGTTGCTCCATAATGCGATGAACGCTTGGCCAAAATCCCATGTCAAGCATACGATCTGCCTCGTCGAGCACCAGCACCTGGATGTTCTCTAGGCTTGTATGTTTCTTGTCGAGAAGATCAATCAAGCGGCCAGGTGTTGCTACCAGCACATCGCAACCTTTTTGCAGTGCAGTTATCTGGTGCTTGTAGCGAGCGCCACCAGTGACAATGACGGCTTGTTGACCAGTGGATGCGCAAACGCTCTTGGCAACGGCATCAATTTGAGCAGCTAGCTCTCGCGTTGGTGTGATGATGAGTGCACGGGGGTACGCGTTGCGTTTGGTGCCGCCTCGCTTGACGTTGCGTTTGGCGCCGCGCTCGGCGCTCGCGTTGGACTCCTTGGCGTCGGCCTTCTCGGCCCCACCGGGTTTCTCGACAGCAATGCGCTGCAGCGTAGGCAACATAAACGCTGCAGTTTTACCTGTTCCCGTTTGCGCAGACGCAACAACGTCCTTTCCCGCGAGGACGGCGGGAATTGCCGCGGTTTGCACGGGAGTAGGCGCGTTGAACCCAAGTGTTGCTACGCCTGCCAGAATTTGCTCGTTTAGCCCGAGCTCGGCAAAAGTTATTTCCATACAAACAAGTATACTTATGTGCAACGATTAGCTAAAGGAAGTTGCCATGCCTATTAATATTCCAGATGGTTTACCAGCTAAGAAGACGCTGCAAGAAGAGCGCATTTTTGCGCTTGAGGAAGAAGTTGCAGAACACCAGGAGATTCGTCCACTGCGCCTGGCAATTTTGAATTTAATGCCTAAGAAAATTCAGACCGAGACACAGATTCTCCGATTGATTTCAAAGTCTCCTATACAGGTTACGTGCGACTTTATGCGTATTTCTTCGCATGAATCTAAAAACACCGCTGCCGACCATCTGGTTACGTTTTATTCAACTTTTGATGACTTCAAAGATAAAAACTATGACGGTTTGATTGTTACCGGCGCTCCTATTGAGGACCTTAAATACGAGGACGTTGACTATTGGGATGAATTTTGTCGCATTGTTGACTGGTCTCAGGAGCATGTCTTTTCTACCATGTACCTGTGCTGGGGCGCACTAGCTGGCCTCTATTACCTGCACGATATTCCCAAGAAGATGCTGGGCACTAAGCTTTTTGGTATTTTCCCGCAGCGTTTATGCGATGAGTATTGCTTCCTCACCAATGGGTTTGACGAGGTACATTACATGCCACACTCGCGTCATGCTGCAATTGAGACATCAGCTCTGGTAAACCATCCTGAGCTTGCCGTGCTTTCTGAGGGATTTACCAGCGGACCTGCACTTCTCGCCACCAGAGATTTCCACGAGATTTTTGTAACCGGTCATTTTGAATATGATCGCGATACGCTTGCAGAAGAGTATTGGCGCGACTTCCACAAGGGCCTGCCTATTCGCCTGCCAGAGAATTACTTCCCTGATAATGATCCAGAAAAGCAGCCACTGTTTACCTGGCGCGCTCATGCCAACTTGCTGTATCGCAACTGGATTAACTGGGTGTACCAGATGACGCCGTACAACACAGACGAGATACCTGCGGCTATTGCAGATCTTCGTCAACGTGTTTCCGAGGCTGATCCTGACGCAAGGATGACCGGTAGGTTCTAAGCAGGCATTTGCACGGTGACCGATTTGCCAGCGCTTGTAACTGGTTAGACGCCATCAATACCATAAAATAATTTATTGATACACGCGTATGAAGCTACGTGTAGAAACACGTATAGAGAGGATACGTTGATGAAGGTTGTAATTGCTTCAGATATTCACGGCGCTGCCGACTATTGCGAGAAGCTCATGCAGGTCATAGAGGAGGAGCAGCCAAAGTACGTTTTGCTTCTGGGAGATCTGCTCTATCACGGTCCTCGCAACGATCTTCCTGCAGACTACGCACCAAAGCGCGTTATTGAGATGTTGAACAGCATTTCCGATAAGGTCATTGCGGTCCGCGGAAATTGCGAGGCAGAGGTTGACCAGATGGTTCTGGACTTCCCTTGCATGGCTGATTACAACATCTTGTTTGATAAGGATCCAAAGACGGGCAAGCAGTTCACTATCTTCTTTACCCACGGTCACGTCTTTGGCCCTGGCATTCACAACAGCGTTGATAAATGGCCTCAGACGCCAAGTATGGACGCGTTTGTGTACGGCCATACGCACAGAAAAGTTAACATGCAGAGCGCTGACCACCCAGAGGTCACCGTGTTTAATCCAGGTTCTGTAGGCATTCCAAAGGACGGCACTCACAGCTGCGGAATCTACGAGGACGGCGAGTTTAGGCACGTCATCCTGGGCGAGTAGTCGGCGAGCAGCCGGCGAGCAGCCGTCGAGCAGTCGTCGGGCAGCAACCAGGCTGCGTTGCGCCGTGTACTGCACCCCGCGTCGCACACCCATACACTCAAAAGGCGAGAAGACCGATTGATCTTCTCGCCTTATTTGTGTCGCTGCTTCAGAGGTCTAGTGCATAGAAATGGTCATGAATTCATAGCCATGCGCATGTCGCGAGATGGAATATTCAAACGCGCGACCATCGTCGATATAACCGATTTGCTCAACCTCTAAGAGGGGGTCGCTTGTACTAATTTCTAGCCTTGAGGCCTCAACCTCTGTAGGCATGACGGCTCTAATTACGCGGTGCGCATTGGCAATTCTGAGCCCAATTTCGCTCTCAATATAGTTGTAAATTGAGTGCTCCAGATGAGCCTTTTTAAGATTGGGTACTAAGCTGATAGGCATGTAGGTATACTCGATGACCTGCGCAATTCCTTCAACAAGCCTAACGCGCACAATTCTATAGACAAAATCTTCGGTAGTAATATCAAGAGCTTTAGCAATGTATTCAGAGGGACGCTCAACTTCAAAGGTATAGACCTTTGATTTAACGCGCTCACCTCGGGCAGCGTGTTCAGCCATGAAGCCTTCCATTTGACCGGAGACTTCTTTACTTGGCTTAATTTGTGTTCCTTCTTCCAACTTTTTGACAAAAGTGCCGGAGCCTTTTCGCCTGAAGATAAGCCCTTGCTGCTCAAGAACTTCTAGTGCCTTATTAATGGTAATTTTGCTCACTTCATATTGCTCGCAGAGCTGAGCAACAGAAGGCAGGCGAGAATAAGCAGGATACGTGCCTATAGCAATATCAGTTTTGAGATCCTGAACAATCAAGTCGTACTTATTCATGACACCTCCTCAGGTAGCAAAATTTTTACTTTGCATTCTAGCTGATTTGCATTAGTATACTACATAGAAAACCTAACATATCTATTTCATAAAGTTGACATGTTAGGTTTAGATACTTTTGAGAAAGGATAGGCATGTCGTATCAGTTGCCTGAGAATTTCTTCTTTGGTGGGGCAATGTCTGGTCCACAGACCGAGGGTAAATGGCAAGACGGAGGAAAGCTGCCAAACCTTTGGGACACCTGGTCCAACCTGGACATTCATGCATTCCACAACCGCGTTGGTTCCTACGCTGGAAATGACTTTACAGAAAGAATGGAAGACGATCTTCAGCTTCTCAAGTCTCTAGGCTTGGATTCCATTCGCACTTCTATCCAGTGGAGCCGTTTGTTAGACATTAACGGCAACCTTAATCCAGAGGGCGAGAAGTACTATCACCACCTTTTTGCTGTTGCTAAGAAGGTTGGTATTGAGATTTTTGTAAACCTTTACCACTTTGACATGCCTGAATACCTCTTCAACCGCGGTGGCTGGGAGTCTCGTGAGGTTGTTGAGGCATACGCACATTACGCGCGCATTGCGTTTGAAACGTTTGGAAAAGAGATTCGTTATTGGTTTACCTTTAACGAGCCAATTGTTGAGCCAGAGGTCCGCTACACACTTGGTGGCTGGTACCCCTTTGTTAAGAATTATTCGCGTGCTCGTGCTGTTCAGTACAACATTTCACTTGCTCACGCGCTTGGTGTTCGCGAGTATCGTCGTGCAAAAGCAGCAGGTTTTATGCTTGAGGACTCTCGCATTGGCCTCATCAACTGCTTTGCACCACCATATACCAAAGAGAATCCATCTGAGGCAGATCTTGAGGCGCTGCGCATGACCGACGGCGTCAACATTCGCTGGTGGCTTGACCTGGTAACTAAGGGAGAGCTTCCACAGGATGTCATCGATACACTGCAGACCCGTGGTGTTGACCTGCCTATTCGCCCTGAGGACAAGCTTATTCTTGCCGACGGCGTTGTGGATTGGCTGGGTTGCAATTATTACCACCCAGAGCGTATTCAAGCTCCTGCAAAAGATACTGACGAGAATGGCATTCCAAACTTTGCCGATCCATATATCTGGCCAGAAGCAGAAATGAATGTATCCCGTGGTTGGGAGATTTACCCACAGGGTCTTTACGACTTTGCCATGAAGGTTCGCGATGAGTATCCAGAGCTTGAGTGGTTTGTTTCTGAGAATGGTATGGGTATAGAGCGAGAAGATCTTAAGAAAGACGAAAACGGCGTAATTCAAGATGATTATCGTGTTGATTTTGTCCGTCGTCATCTTGAGTGGATTGCTCGTGCAATTCAGGACGGCGCAAAATGCCGTGGTTATCACTACTGGGCCATCATCGATAACTGGTCCTGGGCAAATGCCTTCAAGAACCGTTATGGCTTTGTTGAGGTTGACCTGGAAGATAACTACAACCGTCGTCTTAAGAAATCAGCTGAGTGGCTTAAGCAAGTTGCCACTACACATATAGTTGACTAGAAACTCGTGAAAGGAGTTTGTTCATGGCAAAAGATAATGGCCAGGCATCGTTTCTAGATAAATTTGCAGAAGTTTCTGCAAAAGTAGGTAATCAAGTTCATTTGAGGAGCCTGCGCGATGCATTTGCAACTGTCAGCCCAATTTACATTTTGGCTGGTATTGCAGTACTGATCAACAACGTTCTGTTCCCACTCATCTTTGCAAATGATCCAGTTACCTTGGCTAATTTCAAGGTTTGGGGCGCAGCAATTGCTCAGGGCACTCTGAGTTTCTCGGCAGTTATTCTTGCAGGCATTATTGGTTATTGCCTCGCTCGTAACAAGCGTTTTGAAAACGCAATCTCTTGTGTTGTTATTGGTATTGCTGCACTTATCATCATGATGCCTCAGAGCATTGTTGCCACTGCAGGTGCTGTTCTTCATGCAGCAAACGCCGCTGATGCAGCAGCTGCAGGAGTTGCACTTCCTGTGGCTGATGTTGCTAAGCTCCTGCCAAGTGGTTATGCAGTTACCGGCGTTGATGTAACTGGTGCTTTCTCCACTTCCTTCACTGGTACAAACGGCCTCTTTGGTGCAATCATCATTGGTCTGCTTTCCACCACCATCTTCATCAAGCTCTCCAGCGTTAAGCAGCTGAAGGTCAACCTTGGTGAGGGCGTTCCACCAGCGGTTGCAGATTCTTTTAACACCATGATCCCTATGATGTTGACCCTTACCGTCTTTGGTATTGCATCTGCTCTTCTTGCAGTTTGCGCTGGCACTGACCTTATGACCATCATTGCAACAAGCATTTCTGCCCCACTGAAGGGCCTCATGAATGCTGGTCCATTTGCAGTCATCATCATCTACACCTTTGCAAACCTGCTCTTCTGCCTTGGCATTCACCAGTCCACCATCTCTGGTGTTCTGATCGAGCCAATCCTGACCATGCTTATTGTTGATAACATGGCAACCTTTGCAGCTGGTCAGCCAATTCCTCAGGACCACTACATGAACATGCAGATCATCAACACCTTTGCGCTGATCGGCGGTTCTGGTTGTACTCTGATGCTGCTTCTTGACACCTTTGTCTTCTCAAAGAACAAGGCTTCCAAAGATGTTGCAGCACTTTCTCTTCTCCCAGGTATCTTCAACATCAACGAGCCAGTTATTTACGGTTACCCAATCGTCTTTAACCTTCCTCTGATGATCCCATTTGTTCTTGTTCCAGATTTGTTCATCGGCCTGACCTACCTGTTCACCAACCTTGGTTGGATTAACCCTTGCGTTGCTATGGTTCCTTGGACAACCCCAGTCTTCCTGAGTGGTTGGCTGGCAACCGGTGGCGACGTTCGTGCTGTCATTTGGCAGGTCGTCGAGGTCCTTCTCGCTATGGCAATTTACCTGCCATTTATGAAGATCTCCGAGCGCGCACAGGCCAAGCAGGCTGAGGCACTTGCAGAGAACGCTCAGGATGCAGAGTAGTTTGTAAGCTTATAATCTGAGTATCACTTGAAGCCAGCCATCGTATTCGGTGGCTGGCTCATCAAAAGGAGATCACATGAAAATCTTACTTGCTTGCAACGCCGGAATGTCCACCAGTCTGCTTGTTCAGAAGCTTCAGAAAGAGGCTGCTTCTCGTGGTTTGGATGTAGAGATTATTGCAAATCCTCTGAATAAGGCACTTGAGCTTATTGACGGCGCAGACGTCTTTTTGCTTGGACCTCAGATTGCGTATGCAAAGGCAGACGTTGAGGCTGCAGCAGGATCTATTCCTGTAGCTGTTATTCCTATGGTCGATTACGGCAGGATGAACGCTGCAAAGATTCTTGACGACGCACTTGAGCTTATTAAATAAGCTGCAAAAGATTTTCTGAGCTCCCAGGTGCTCAAGAAAAGAGTATGGGGTAAAAATGGATTTAGAAGACGGCATGACTGCTACGCAAGAAGCAGCCTTTGAGATTATTGCTACCGTTGGAACAGCAAAGTCGATGTACATTGGCGCCATCCAGAAGGCAAAAGCAGGCGATATTGAAGGCGCTCGTGCAGATATTCTTGCTGGTACAGAGATCTTTAATGAGGGTCACAGCACACACCTGAATATGCTGCAGCAGTCCGCAATTGATAACAATAACGTTGAGTTCTCGCTCATCTTGCTCCACGCAGAGGACCAGCTTATGCAGGCCGAGTCTTTCCGCATCATTGCTGAGGACTTCATTGACGTGTACGAGAAGCTCCTTAACAAGTAGCTGGCGAGAAAAACATGTGTGCAGAGACGCTTCTTGGCGTTTAGAGCACTTTGTGCATAGAGCAACGCTCATTTCACGCAAACAAAAGGCGAGAAGATCGATTGGTCTTCTCGCCATATTTGTGTCTTGCGACGTGCGGTTTTCTATCCGACATTACTTCCTAGAAAGCGTGTCAGTGTTCCAAGTGCTGCTCTGAGAGCTAATGGTAACGGTTTTGCCGCCGTTGGTAGAGGAGAGGGTGAAGGGTTCGCTCCTGCCGCTGACCTGGCCATTGAAGTCAAGCTCAAGCTTGTTCTCGTCACCAGTCCAGGTGCCACGGACCTCAGGCTGACCGCCGATGCGCCAAATGACTGTGCCATCCTTCTGGATGACGACCTCCATTGACTTGCCGTCGGTGCCGGTGCCGCTGTAGGTGCCGACCCACTTCTGACCCTTCTTGCGGTCTTCCTCGGACTTCTTGTCCTTATCCTTCTGCTCTTGCTCTTTTTTGTTCTTCTCGGCAACTCCAGATTTGAGGCTTTCACCCTTCTTTATCTGGTCGGAAACGCGAGAATGATACGAATCATACGTAGAATTAGCGCCGGTGTCATTGCCCCAGATTTCCTTCTCGTGCTCTATGTCGCCGAGAAGAGCCTGCAGCTCAACAAGCCTGTTTGAAACGGACTTGAGGTCAAGCGTGGTTGCAGAATCGGTATCGTTAAAGCTGTTTGCAGCAAGTCTGCGCTTGTAGTCGGCCTCGAACCAGTCGCGGATGCGCTTCTGACCATCCGAAATTGAGCTGTTTAGGATGTTAACGCCCGAGTCATCGGTGCCGTTTGGAAGGCGGAACTGGCCGTTTTTCTGGTCGCCGGAGATTTGCTCTTCAATTTGATCGAGCTTCTCGTATTGATTGAGGAGCTCAACGCGGCTGCTGTCGCTGCTTGGATTGACGCCAACGCTTTCAATCTGCTCTTGATAGCTGGCAATACGCTGTTGAACGGCACTGCGCTTGGCTGCGTCGTCTTGATGGGATTGGAAAACCCAAGCAACGGCCAATGCGCCTACAACCAGGACAGCTGCAAGCAGGCCAAAGACAACTTTGCGGAGTGCGTCCG
Organism: uncultured Atopobium sp.; assembly: GCA_963552125.1. Classification (GTDB taxonomy): domain Bacteria; phylum Actinomycetota; class Coriobacteriia; order Coriobacteriales; family Atopobiaceae; genus Lancefieldella. Next base: position 4,197 of record CAUVJF010000035.1, on the reverse strand, counting down.
AGCCGTCCTTGGTTTGCTTGCGTTCAACGGAGCTAGGTCCGCTTGAAACGACGGTGAACTGCGATGGGTCAAAATGCGAAATCGCAGTTGAATCAAGGTCGTCAGAGGTGAAGACGTTGATGCGGTCAGGGTCGTTGATGAAGGTTGTAGGCTCTTCGGCTGCAGCGCTGGGGTCTGCGATGACGGTGGGATTGGCGTCTGCGACGGCGTCCGGGTCAACGACAGTGGTTGGATCGAGTTCAGCGGCAGCGCCGGTGCCAGCGCCCGCAACAACGGTAGGCGCCTCATCTGGGGAGATGTAGGAGTCGTCAGCCGTAGCCTCGAGGAGTGAGGTTTCTGCAGCAGTTGTGTCTTCGTCATCTGCTGGGTACTCTGCAAGGACGGTTGCATCTGGATCGGCTACATCTGAGTTGGTTGCGGTATCAACTGGATCGTCAGTCTCTGCTGGTGCAATGACCTCGGTGGCTACGGGGGAGTTGTCAAGTGCGGTTTCTGGTGCGGGTTCTGTAGACTCAGCGAGCGCATCGGTTTTCTCGACGTCAGCGACGTCCACGACGTCCGAAAGCTTCTGTCCGCAGTTGGAACAGAACTTTGCGTGCTTGCCAATTTCAGCTCCGCAGTTGGGGCAATTCATAGAGTCGCTCCTTAAATCGCCAGTTAGACTCAGTGGCTTTTAATTACACTGGGTTACTATTGTAGCGTTAACAGGAGAAACGCCAAAATGTTTTTAGTTTTGAGGGCGGCTGCGTGCGCTAAGGGCTGCGGGATGTGGCTCGGTGCCAAGTGTTTCGAGTTGCAGATTAGAGCAGAGAAACCCCTGCTTCGGCACAACTCTCCTCAGTCTGCTTGTCCCAGATGGATGCTTGCACCTCTCCGACGTGCGCTTTTTCTAGCAGCAGCATGCAGAGACGGCTCTGACCGATGCCGCCACCGATGGTAAAGGGCAGTTCACCGTTAATGAGCATCTTGTGGAATGGCAGCTCAAGGCGGTCCTCGCATCCAGCAATTGCCAGCTGTGACTTAAGCGCCTCGGCGTCAACGCGGATGCCCATACTGCTGATTTCAATCGCAGAGTCCAGGGTCTCATCCCAGAACAGCAGGTCACCGTTGAGTGACCAGTCGTCGTAGTCGGGGGACCTAAAGTCGTGAGGCTGGCCGGAGTTCAGGGTGCCGCCAATACCCACGATAAACGTGGTTGGATGCTCGCGAACAAACAGATCTTCTCGCTGTTTAGGCGTCTGGGTAGGGTAGAGGTCCTCCAGCTCCTGCGAGGTCACGAAAGTGACTTCGCGACTGAGCTGCGTGTTAAGCTGGGGATAGTGCCACTTGAGCTCGTCGAGGGTGCCGCAAATTGCCTCGACAATGCGGCAAACCGCGTCCTCTAGCGTATCGGTGTTGCGCTCGTCTTGCGTGATGATGCGCTCCCAGTCCCACTGGTCCACGTAAATGGAGTGCAGGTTATCGGGCTGTTCGTCGCGACGGATAGCGTTCATGTCGCAGACCAGGCCGCGGCCGACGGCAAAGTTGTAGCGCCAGAGTGCATAGCGTTTCCACTTTGCGAGCGACTGTACCACCTCGGCGTTCTTGCCAACGTTTGGCAGGTCAAAGGCAACAGGATGCTCGACACCATTGAGGTTGTCGTTCATGCCGGTAAGCGGATCAACAATCAGCGGAGCGGTGACGCGTGACAGCTTCAGCGCGGCGCACAGCTTGGTCAGAAACACGTTCTTGACCTGCTCAATAGCTTTCTGCGTATCGTAGAGCGAAAGGCTTGAACGGTAGCCCTCGGGAATCTTGGTCATGGGGTCTCCTTGCAAGAGAGCGCTAAAAATTTGATTGCGCTGATTTTGCCTTCTTTCCACAACCCTTTGGCGAGAAACCCGTGTGATTTAACCGTTTTGTCAAAAAGACGAGTGCAGGTCGATTGCAATAGCAAAAATCACGCAGGTTATTGTGGGGTTGCGACTTCAAACATTGCATCTCAAAAAATTTTAGAAAATTTGTATATCCCATCCAAAGAGGGGAATATAAATAATAAATAGTAATCATTCCTATTTAGTAGGAACCAGATAGAAAGGTTTTAACTATGCTAAACGATAAGCTCAATGTTCTTCTCGCTAACTACGCTGTTGAGGCCCATAAGATTCACAACTTCCATTGGTATGTCAGCGGTCCTTCTTTCTACAACGTGCACACTGACCTCGACGAGGTTTACGGCGCAATGTATGACCAGCTTGACGAGGTTGCCGAGCTCATTCTGATGAATGATGGCTCACCACTTGGTTCCATGGATTCCTTCCTCAAGAACGCAACTCTTTCCGAGGCTGCAGAGGGCTTCAAGAATCCTCAGGAGATTTTCGAGTCCATTCTTGCTGACTACGAGGCAATTCGCGCTTTCGCAACAGAGATCAAGAAGGATGCAGATGCTGAGGACAACTTCCTTGTTTCCGCAGCTATGGATGAGCACATCGCTCTTCTCTCCAAGACTATTTGGATGATTAAGCAGTCCAACAAGTAAGTTTGGCCCTTGGTCAGTTAACCTCTGGGTGGTCGATGAGCGCGGCCCTTGGAAATAGCCAGCTTCTTGGCAAACGACCAGCTTATTGACAAACGACCAGATAAACGTTGTGTTTCTTTCTTTCCCTTATGAACTAAAAATGCCGTCGGGTTTCCGGCGGCATTTTTTGTGGGTGCATCTGATCCAAAACCGATGCAATTATGTGCGTAGGGCTGGCTTTTGTAGATTTTTGGAGCTCGATTAATCCAAAAGCGCACTAATTATGTGTCGAGAAGAACGATTTTGATCCAAAACCCACCTAATTATGTGCCTTTCGGCACATAATTACCTCACTTTTGGATTGACTGGACACATAATTACCTGGGTTTTGGATCAATCGACATTGGAAAATCTACGACGGGATTTGATGTTGAAGTAGCTATGGCTTAGTGTCCACTTTGTTGGACACATGAAATCTTATGAGTATCTAGATTTGTTGCAACAGAGAAAGGAGTTGTAATGGGTCTTGATGCATTTGTTCGTTGCAGGTGTTTTGAAGAGGGAAAACTTAAACCCGGTCCAATACCTTTTGAAGACCTTTACATTGATGATGAAGACTACATCAGCTCAAAGTTTTTAGATCAAAAGCGTAAAGAGCTTAGCTCTGAACAGTTTAGGGAACGTTATGGAGACCTAGAGAGTGATTTTCTCGATTGGATGGATAGTGCCTGTGAGCATGAGTATGGAGAAATTTGTTCTGAAAGAGTTGGTAATTTTTGTGGCTTGTTAAGCATTGATGCCGTTTTAAGTTCAGATGAGGGTGAGTCAAAGTATCCGTTATTAAATAACATGCTTCCTGATGGCAATGGTGGTCTCTATCCTGTTGAAAAAGCACAGCCTACCCTTGATGAACTTGATAGATTTATAGAAGAGCATGCAAAGATTCAGGGATATCAGCTCATTGATGAGGAAACGCATAAAGTCCTTTTTTCTTGTGCGGTAGATGACGGTTTTTGTATGTATAGCGATGACAGCATTGATTATGGATTCACAGAAGACACTTTGTATTTCCATCAACTTAAGCCTTCACGTATATTTTACGCTGACCATTTTTGCCAGATTCCAGCTGATGATTACGAACAAACGAAGAAAGTAGTTGTTTTTTGTGATGATCAAGATGACTGTGCATCAAACTTTAGAATGACTTTACCGGGTCCAATTGATAGTGAATTAGATAATTCTGTCTTAAGAAGATTTTCTGTTAAAAAGGCAACTTTAGATTTCAAAGAAACCGGTCATTTTTGGCGGCTAAATAAAATTAGGAACCTCCTTGTAGCATCTATAGAAACAAAACACCCTATTTGTTGGTGCTAAAAACATGCTCTTTTATAAAACGTATGAGTTGCTCTATCGAACTGTAGCCTTTTATTAACTACCTAGAAAAAGAGGGCCGCCACCGGGCAGCCCTCTTCTCGTTTGCACTGGCGAGAAAAACGCTGCACTTGAATGACCTTCTCGCCAGATAACGATCTTCTCGCCAGATATTGAACTTAGTAGGTAGGGTTCTCTACCTCAACCTTGTCGACCTCCTGGAAAGGAGCAAGGGTTGAGACCATAACGATTGGCTCGTCGTAAGGGTTGTTGACGTAGTGGACCTCGCCGGGCTCAATGTGGATGAAGTCGCCAGCCGAGAGGGTGTG
>CAUVJF010000034.1:0-14912 GCA_963552125.1 uncultured Atopobium sp. | reverse complement strand
AGTGGATTCACTTTGGGCGAGAAACCTGCACCGCTCGCAACCCCAAGTGCGTCGGCTGTCCCATGAGCGACATCTGCCCTTCCTACGAGCAGCCTAACCGCTGGTTCAAGGGATAAGCGCGGGACCCGGCACGCTGGCCCAGCACTGAGCTGCGAGCGCACGGGTGCCGCGGGTGCCGCAAGTGCACGGGCTTCTCGCCAGATGCTTCTGAGTTGCGAATCCAGACTCAAGCACCGCGATAAGCCTGAAAAGTGAATGGAGTCTGAGCGAATTTACTCAGACATGACGAGAAAAACCGGCAAATAGCTCAGACTTGGCGTACTCTTCCGGCAAATCGTTCAGACATGACGATAACATCAGGCTCCCTGGAAGGGTGAGCTCGGACACACTTTAAATCCCGCCTGAAAAGTAAGCCTGAAAAGTGCAAAGATTCTGTATTTTGGATACAGATTCTTTGATGAAATCAGGCAAATCCACAGATTCTTTGAAGCATTTAGGCAAAAGTTACAGATTCTTTTAAGAAATCAGGCGCGCAACGAGCATATAGCGAGAAACCCAATCTCCCCGCAACGTCCACACACAAAAATACCCGCCAGTAAGCCAATGACTTGCTGGCGGGTATATTTTTAACGCACTAGAAGTTTGAGCTGCGGCTTTTGCGCACTTACGCGCCTTTGCGCGACCGTGTTGTCACAACTCAGAGCACCTGCAACTTAGTAGTTGAGGGACTGCTCCTCGAAGTATGCCTGTGGGTGACCGCAGACTGGGCAAATCTTTGGTGCAGATGCGCCAACGTGCAGGTGACCGCACTTGAGGCACTTCCAAACCTTAACACCCTCGCGCTCAAAGACCTCACCGGACTCAACGCGCTCAAGAAGCTTCTGATAGCGCTCCTCGTGAGTCTTCTCGATGTTACCGACAAGACGGAACTTAGCAGCGATCTCTGCGAAGCCCTCCTCCTCAGCTACCTTAGCGAAGTCAGCGTACATAGTGGTCCACTCGTAGTTCTCGCCAGCTGCTGCGTCCTTGAGGTTCTCTGCAGTCTCTGGAATCTTGCCGCCATGGAGATACTTGAACCAAAGTTTAGCGTGAACGCGCTCGTTGCCAGAAGTCTCGGTGAAAATGTTGGAAATCTGCTGATAACCATCTTTTGCAGCCTGGGAAGCATAGTAGCTGTACTTGTTGGTAGCCTGGGACTCACCAGCAAAAGCTGCCTCGAGGTTCTTCTTTGTCTGAGAATTCTCAAAATCTACTGCCATTTTTTCTCCTCTCCCGCGTTAACGAGTGGCACGTCAACGCATGTCAAAGCGCCTGTGAGCGCGATGTTAAGCGCCTGGGTAGCGCTGTGTTACCTTTAGCAAACAAGTGCAAATGATAATCATTAGCACTTGTGCTCATATACTGACCCCTTCGTCAGCACTATGAATTATAACCATTTAGGGTAGCCAGTATTCATCATTTTTCTGACAAAAGCCTTCCTTCGCAAGTTCTTCAAGTAAGCCAAGGGTAACCTGCTCATCAAGGGTTTCTCGCCCCGCATTGACCTCAATCTGGCAGAGCTCCTGGTGAAGCGTTTCAAACTCCGCTCCACCATCGTCTTTATGGGCGAGAAGGACGCGCAAGAGCTCGGCTCGCTTCTGTCGATGAGATCCCTCAAAGCGCGACTGCTTGACGTGGCTTTTGGACCTTCGCGAAGGGTTGGGAATGGTTTTCTTCAGGTACGCACCATAGTCGAGAAGGGCGTAGTACCAGCTACGTGGTGTGAGCTCCGCCATGGCATCGTTCGCGGCGCCGTCGGCGTTCACAACGTTCGCAGCGCTATCGGCGTTCACGGCGTCTGCAACACTCGCAGGGCACGTTAGCTCTACCAGCGGGACAAGTTCGGAGTCTGGCACGCCCTCTGCCTGCGGATACAGCTCGTGCAGGAAGACCGTGCGCACGTTAGTCTCCAGGTAAACACCGTGCAGATTAAACGCAAACGCACGAATACCCGCAGCAGTTGCGGGACCAATACCTGGAAGCTTTACCAGCTCCTTTGGATCTTGTGGAAAGACTCCGCCGGCCTCAGAAATTGCCTGAGCAGCTCGATGCACGGACAAAGCGCGGCGGTTGTAGCCCAGCCCTTGCCATTCTTCAAGCACGTCCGAAGGCGCAGCGGCAGCCAGCGCATCGACCGTTGGGAAGCGCTCCAACCATCTCTGCCAGCGGCCATCTACACGGCTTACCTGTGTCTGCTGAAGCATAACCTCAGAAATCCAAATAGCATACGGGTCATACGTGCGACGCCAAGGCAAATCGCGATACAACTCGCGACCTTTCTTGGCTACGAACTCGACAAATGCACGCAGTTCCGGCGTGAGTTCTGATGCGGGTTCCATTTCGCCACTCATTTTTGTATGTGAGATTTTCTTATCGACCAATATTGAACTCGTAAGGTTTTTTCTCAGCAGAAATAACCTCACCATCAAGCAGGTTATCAAATGTGCCGGCAGTAATCTCAGCTTCAATAGCGGCAGCGGCATTCTGGATAATCTGCTCATTGCGCTGGGCGTTCTCATTCTTTACCAGCTGGAACTCGCCCACCATCTCTGGCATAAGACCCTCTACAACAACTTGATGCAGAGTCACGGACGCAAAGAAATTACGCAAGGTTTTCTCAGCACTGCACCAAAGAGGCCCAAAATAGCACGAATTATGACGAGGGCATGGCTCGTTATTAGGACCTGCCCACTCACAGCTGGAAATAAAAACAGGTCCCTGAACTGCCTCGACAATATCAAGAACGCTTACCTCAGTAGGATCAATGGCCAGCATCATGCCACCGTGAGCGCCGCGCGTGCTGACAATCACGCCTGCAATGACCAGGTCATGCTGGATTGAGCGAGCAAAGGAGTATGGAATATCGTTTTCTTCTGCGGCGTCGCGAACAGAAAGAAGCTTCTTTGGGCTTCTTACCAGCGAAGAAAGCATGCGGATTGCATAGTCAGTTTTGCGCGAAATTTCCATTGGTTCTCCAAGTACCCCTCGTGCGTCCGCTTGAGGGACTGCTTTTCTTACGTATCTGGCTTGTGACCAGGTCAGTCATTGTTACAGACTGATTCTTACTATCGGTTCAGTCGTTGCTCTTAGTTCAGATGTTGCTCTTAGTTCAATCTTTGCTACCAGTTCAAAATTTTCCAGCCGCGCTTGTTTGCAAGCCTGGCAAGCGTTGGACCGGGGCAAACGGCACACGGCGTTTGAGCTGCCGACAAAAGCGTTGCGTCCGAGTAGTGATCGCCATACGCGTACGCAATCTCCCAGTTGCCCTCGCCAAAGCGCTGGTTGCACCACTCAGTTGCCGAGACCAGCTTTTGAGCGCCCTCAATCACAGGACCGTCAACTTTGCTGGTATAGTGCCCGTCGGCTCCCACCTGCATCTTTGTGGCGAGAAACCCGTCTACTCCCAGCTTCTGGGCGGCCAATTCCGCGATAGGTTCAAACGTTGCTGACACCAACAGCACACAGCAACCCTCTGCCTGCCGACGACGCACCTCTTCCAGCGCCTGAGGGCGATACATCCCCTCAATTACCTCGCGATGAAAATCGTGCATGACAGCATTTGCAAACTCAACGCTATACTGCGTAAGTGCGCCAACAACCAGCTCACGCGCCTCTTCCTGCCTTTGAGGAAGGTGCAGCTTGTAGCGAGCTCCCCACCACACAAGCTTGAGCGTACGTGCAATTGAGGACAGATGACGGCGAAGCAAATACGCAGAGAACAAGAGTCCTGACTGTCCAGAAATGACGGTTCCATCAAAATCAAAAACAGCAATTTTCTTGATCAAATCTGAAGTGTGTTCCGTATTGGAAGATTCTGCGGATATGGAACTTACGCTATCGCGTTGCGACAGCGCATCCAAAGTATTCTGATTCCGCACAATCCACCTCACTTTACCTCTGCTTTTAAATGTTTCTGTAGCAGAAGCACTTAGACACATTCTGATGTAAAGATAGCACACAATGCTCTATTTTCTGACTTGGTTTCAATAAATTAAAGATGTAATTTAAATCTTTTATGCTGGACTTTTTTGGTAATGAAAAAGCCCTCCGAAGAGGGCTTGAACATGCAATGGCGGGATATGCGGGGCTCGAACCCGCGACCTCCGACGTGACAGGCCGGCGCTCTAACCAGCTGAGCTAATACCCCGGACGCCTTGTTGCGAATTGAAATAATACAGGGAACTTTTATTCTTGTCTAGCGTTATTTCCAACGAATTTAAAAATTTTCTTGAAAATAACCACTTGGCGAGAATATCCGCAGCTCAGAAACATGAACGCCTACTGGAAATCCACAATTTCTTCGCGTTGCTTTTACTGAAGAGCAACGCTGGTGGTGTTTCCTGTGGAGTCGGTTACCTTTAGCGTAGTTCCGTCAAGCGTAGCTGCGGTGATGGTTCCGTTTCCACCAACAGCCTTGCCGTCCTTATCGGCAATAAGTGTTGGAAGCGAGCCGTCTACCAGGGCACATGCCACAACATCCCAGCCAGAATCGCGATTCTCTGGAACCAAAATGGTGTCGTTAAAAAGAATCAGGCTGGTAGGAGTTCCCTCAACCTCAAACAGAACGCTCTTAGTTCCCGAGTCACTCGTACGAACAACAGCAGTTTTGCCGTCGCTTTGCTTCTCCAGAGAGTACTTCATGCCGTGGAAGGTAACTGAGCCGTCAACTGCCTGCTCGTCTTGCTGTTTCTCGTCAGCGTAGGCGGACTGGGTCTGCTTTGGCTGCTGGCTTGCAGATTCACTCTTAGTGCTTGTAGCGCAGCGCACAATAAAGAACAGAGCAGTAAGCGCAACAATAGCTGCGACCACCAAGATGATGACCGATTTTCTATTTGGAGGTTCTGGCGTGTTATCGGCCTGTCGTGGGCTCTGAGGAATTTGTGCGCCCTGACCAGCACGAAGCGTTGAAATATTCTTCAAGTCAACCGATGAAGCCTCAGGGGTCTTCTCGCCAGATGAACTTGTTCTCATGTGGTTTGCCATGCTTAAACCTCCCGACGTGCTTCAATTGCACGTCCCAATGTTACCTCATCTGCGTACTCAAGGTCTCCGCCTACGGGAAGTCCGCTTGCCAGTCGGGTAACCGTCATTCCAAGCGGATTGATAGTTCTGGAGAGGTACGTTGCAGTTGTTTCTCCCTCAACGTCCGGATTAGTTGCCAGAACTACCTCGGTAACGGTGCCATCGGCCAAGCGGGACAGCAACTCGCGCACGTGGAGCTGCTCGGGACCAATCTTGTCCATAGGCGAGATTACGCCGCCCAGGACGTGGTAGAGGCCATGGAACGCACCGGTACGCTCAATTGCCGAGACATCCTTGGGCTCAGAAACAACGCAAATTTTGCTACGGTCCCTGGAAGAGTCCAGGCAGATGTCGCATTCGTCACGCGTCGCATAGTTGAAGCAAATAGGGCAAAAATGCACCTGCTGCTTAAGCTCCAAGATAGCCTGCGCCAAACGACGAGCCTCCTCGGAATCAACCTCTAGAAGATGGTAGGCAATGCGTTGAGCAGACTTTGGACCAATGCCTGGTAGTCGGCCTAACTCGTCAAGCAAACGCTGCAGCGCGCGACCATCATTTGTGGTATCAAACGCCATGGATTAGAACAGTCCTGGGATATTCAGTCCACCAGTTACTGCGCTCATCTGGGCAGATGCCTGAGACTCAGCAGACTCAAGAGCATCATTTACAGCAGCCAGAATCATGTCCTGCAGCATCTCGATATCCTCAGGATCAATTGCCTCAGGATCAATGGTGATATTGGTCAAGCGCAGGTCGCCGGATGCGGTTACCTTGACAGCGCCGCCACCAGCGCTTGCAGTTGCCTGCATAAGAGAAGCCTTCTGCTGAGCTTCCAGCAGCTGCTCCTGCATTTTGCGAGCCTGAGCCATCATCTGATTGCGATTCATGCCGCCCATGTTAAATCCACCACGTGCCATATGTTCTCCTATCGTCGTATCTATTTTAGACAAGTTGCGCTTTTTGCGCTGGCGCATGAGAAGCCATGCACCAAAGCGTCATATCGCGAGAAGTTCTAGTTGTTTGCAGGGTCTACGGGAGTTTCGGCGTCCAGCTTCTTCTCTACCGACAAAGAAACCGCTGTTCCAAATACCTTTTCAAGCATGTCTGCCACGCTGTTGAGCTCTGGTGGAAGCGCTGAACGAGCAGCAATATCCTCTGGTGAAGCCGGTGCCGGTGCTGGCTTTGGAGCCGGAACTGGTTCGGGTTCAGGCGCTGCAGGTGCAGGCGCCGACGCGGGTGCAGGCGCAGCCGCAGGTACAACTGGAGCCGCGGATGCTGGCGCAGCCGCAGGTGCAGGCACAGGTGCAACTGGAGCCGCGGATGCTGGCGTAGGCGCGACTGGAGCTGAAGCGACATCTTCAGCGGAATCATCCAAAACCGCAGCTACATCGTCATCGCTGTAAGGTACCTGATCGTAGTCGAGAGCCTCAGTAGGCGCACTGTCAGACGCAGGCTCATCCCAAGGCATCGGATATGACGCCTCTGGCGCTGGTGCAACGGGAGCTGCAGGTGCTGGAGCAGGCGCAGGTACCTGAGCGGGAACAGAGGCAGAAGCGGGCTGCGCAACTGGCTCAGGAGCTGGTGCGACGGGCGCAGCAGGAGCCACTGGAATTGCAGGCACGGGTGCAGGAGTCGGCACCTGAGCTGCACGTTTTTCTCGAGAGATTGCCGTTGCGGCAAGGCTCGACTCAACATATTTGATGCGGCGCGGGCCCATGACCTGGGCAACGCACTCTTTTACAAACTCGGAAACTGCCGGTGCGCTGAGCATCCTCATTGCAAACGAGGAGCCCTTGGGCAGCGTAACTACTAGCTCAGAGCCATCATCGGACTCGAGCGTTGAGCTGACCAGCAGTGCTGCATGAGCGGCGTTCTTAGACGCACAAACCTTGCCAACTTCTTTCCACTGTCTGACGAGAAGTGCGTCTGCCTGGTCAACTTCCTTTGGAGCAGGCGCAGGCGCAGGTTGCGGAGCTGGCGCGGCTGCGGGTGCTGGTGCAGGCTGCGGTGTTGGAGCTGGCGCAGATGCAGGCACAGCGACTGGTGCAGGCTCTGGAGTTGCAACTGGAGCTGGAGCCGCCGCTGGTGCGGGTGCAGGGATGGGAGTCGGCGCGGCAACAGGAGTCGGCTGTGGAACCGGAGCAGGTGCGGGAGCTGCGGGTTTCTCGCCAGCAGGAACAGCAACAACACCGCTTGCTAGCTGCTGTTCAAGAACTGCTACCCTATCTGCCAGCGCTTCCAAAGAAAGCTCTGTGTTAGGACGCGCCAGCTTGGTAAACGCAACCTCCAGGACAAGTCGCTGATTCACGGCTGTGCGCATCTGATTTGCGGCGTCACCCAGAACAGTCAGAACTCTGGAAAGTCGGTCAACCGACCCAAAGGCCTGAGCCTCTTTGGTAAGCTGCTCGGTCGAAGCGGTGGAATTTGCCAGCGCTGGAGAATCAACGCCCACAGCTGCGACAATGTAGAGATCTCTTACGTGAACGGCAAGCTCACGCGTGAACTGTAGCAGATCTTTACCGCCTTCAAACAGCGTGTTTACCGTGGTAAAGAGCGAAGAAATGTCGCGCTGAGCCAGAGCCATCGCGGCATTGTTAATAAGAGAGCCGGACGACTGACCCAAAACGTCGCGAACCGTCTGCTCAGAAATGACGCCGCCACCATAAACGGAGAGCTGCTCAAGAGAAGAAAGAGCATCACGCATGCCACCGCGCGCATGACGAACAATAAGATCAATAGCTGCGTCTTCGTAGGTAAAGCCCTCGTTTTTGCAGACGTTGACCAGGTGCTCTGCCATCTCGTCAGCAGCAATGGAGCGGAAATCAAAGCGCTGCACGCGGGACAGAATAGTTGCAAGAATTTTCTGAGGATCGGTGGTACACATGATAAACGTCACGTGTGAAGGAGGCTCCTCCAGCGTCTTAAGCAGGGCATTAAACGCCGCCGAGGTAAGCATGTGCACCTCGTCGATAATATAAACCTTGCCCTTGCCACGCACGGGAGCGTAACTAGCGCGAGAAATAATCTCTTCTCGCACGTTATCAACGCCGGTGTTAGAAGCGGCGTCAATCTCAAAGACGTCTGGATGCTGACCAGCAGCAATCAACTGACAGTCCTCACAAGTGCCGTCGGGCAGATGACCAGGTGCCTCGTGACAGAGGATAGCCTTTGCCAGCAAACGAGCCATAGTGGTCTTACCTGTGCCGCGGGGTCCGCAGAACAGGTATGCGTGGCTGAGCTTTTGCTCCAAAACCGCTCGCTCAAGGGTGCCGACCACATGTTTCTGGCCAACTACCTGCTCAAACGTTTGCGGGCGATACTTTGTATACAGTGATTCCATTCGTCCTCCGACGGCAGATTTTTCACTTTCAAGTATACCCTCTGAGTTGAGAGGGTTTCTCGCCAAACAAAAACGGGGCAGCCGAAGCTACCCCGATTCTGTACTCTGCGGTCTTTGCGCGAGCAAATACCTGCTACTCTGCTGCCTCTTCGGTTGCAGGTGCCTCGGCCTCAGCCTCAGCCTCAACCTCTGGCTCTGCAGCTGGTGCGTTCTTTGCGAACTCAGCAGCACGCTTTGCCTTCTCAGCAGCCTTAGCCTCAGCAGCAGCCTTACGAGCAGCCTCCTGCTCAGCAGCCTTAGCAGCCTTAGCCTCCTTGGCAGCCTTAGCAGCCTCGAGAGCAGCGTTTGCTGCGCCACCGAACTTGTCGGCGAAGCGCTGGACACGTCCACCAGTATCGACAAGCTTCTGCTGACCCGTATAGAATGGGTGGCACTTGTCGCAGAGGTCAAGACGCATCTCTGGAACAGTTGCGTGTGTGGTCCAGGTGTTTCCGCAGGTGCAACGAACGGTGCACTCTACGTACTCTGGATGAATACCTTGCTTCATGCAGGACTCCTTACATCGGCTCTGGTTTCCGACCAGAGCAGGGGCGTCTTTATGAGCACGTGCTCAATCAAGACAATAAGCTGAAAAAGTATAGCAGAACAACACTTTTGTTGCTAGAAGTACTTGGCGAGAAATTCACATTTTGTGCAGATAATTCTTGTGTGCGACAACTGTGCAACAACTGCAAAACAACTGCAAAACAACTTTTTTCTTACTCACGACAACTTTAGAGATATGCCCAATGGGCTAAAATCCAATACGTCATAAAAAAGCTGGTCTACAGCCCTCGGAGGTATAATGTTTTTATCGATTGATGTGGGTAACACGCAAACTGCCATTGGTTTATTTGACAGCGAAGGCACTATGGTGCGCGGCTGGAGAATGCCTACCGATCAAAGCGACACCTCCGACATTCTGCACGGCCGTCTCTTCACGTTCTTCCAGAAAGATGGACTGAGTCTAGACGACGTTGAGGCGGGTGGACTTTCGTGCGTGGTTCCTGTTATCACACGTGCTTGGCAGCGCTGCTTTGAGCTGCTGCTTAACAAGCCTCTGACCCGCATTAACGCGCTTTCCACGGATAAGATTCGCTTCAATATCCCCCACCCCGAGCTTGTGGGTGCCGACCGCGTAGCAAATTCCGTTGCCGCAACTGAGCGCTATGGCTATCCAGTTATTGTGGTTGATTTTGGCACCGCAACCAATTTGGACGTTGTTGATAAGGACGGCGTATTCCGCGGAGGCGCTATTTCACCAGGTATTATGATCTCTGCAAACGCTCTGTTTGCGCGCGCAGCCAAGCTCTCTAGCATTCCTATCAAGGCTCCCGAGACCGTCTTGGGTAACACCACCGAAAGCGCTGTTCAGGCAGGTATTGTAGTAGGCGCCGCCGCTCAGGCAGAGGGTCTGGTTGCCAGAACGCTCAAAGAGCCTGGTATTGAGGGCGCAACCGTTATTGCAACGGGTGGCCTGGCAAACACCGTTAGCGAAGCAACAGATGTCTTTGACGTGGTTGATCCGCAGCTTACTATGCGTGGCATTTATCTGATTTGGAAGCAGTCTGCTCAAGCCACAGAGTAACTAACGACACTGCCGCGTTACCGCAGTTAGATTGACAGCTAGAGCAGCGGTTAAACTGCCGGAACCACAGAAGCATCTTCCTCACTTACAAGGATTTCTTTACCGTCCTGGTCAACAAGGATGGCATGACCCCACACGTCAATGCCGCCAAATCGAGCGGTCAGCGCAACGTTACCACTGGGGTATACCTTATTGACCTGCTGTCCAAGCAGAGGAACCATATCAAAGTAGTCGCTCAAAATCAGTGCGATAGGTCCCGCAAAACTCCTTGCACGCTTAACTTGCTGCTCCCACACGCTTACACTCTGAACCACCAGTTCAGAGACTTTTTTGGCGAGAAGTTCTGTGTTGTCCGCAACGTCAAACGCTGAACAAAGCACTTTGGGGTCTGCTGCGATACTCACCACAGCAAACATGCCCTCTTGATAGCCAGCAGTAGCCTTAATTGAGGCAACAACCTGGTCTTTATAGCAGATATCGTAAGGCCAACAAATGCCAAAGCTCTCATCTGCGGCTCGCAAAAACTGACAGAGCCCCAGTGCCACAACGTACGGAACGGCAGGTACATAGGGCATCGAGACACCTAGGCGCACAACAGTTGCAACCTCAAAGGGTTTCTCGCCAGATGATGGGTGCGCTGATGTCGGCGCGCAAGCCGATTCAGAGCGCTCGTCTTGGCCAGATGCAGCACATTTCTGCACGTCAGAGATGCGGAATACAAACTCGCCCGTTTGAGCGCCGCCGCGTGCTAGCTCTAAAGCTTCCTGTGCTACTCCCACGTAATGGCTCCCAAGTCCTCGGTAACGTGACCAACACGCTGGTCAGGAGGGACAATCTCTACGCCACCGTGCGAGAAGAAACGCACAGGGTCGTGCATCAGATCCTCCATAGGAACAAGCACGTAATCGCGCTCACCCATGCGTGGATGAGGTAAAGTGAGGTGTTTACCTGCGTGTTGTTCGCCCTCAACCCACAGAAGGTCGCAATCAATAGTGCGAGGTCCATGGCCCTCCTCGCCTTTCTTGCGTGTGCGGTTGAGAGCGTTCTCTACCTCAAGCAGCTTATCCATCAGTACCAGAGGATGGAGCTCAGTTCTAATCTCAGCAACGGCGTTTACCACAGGTGTAGCAATACCGTATGCAGGCTCAGTTTCGTAGGCGTGGCTGAGAGAAACAACGCAGGTCAGCGGGATTTCGTCGATGAGCTGCGTAGCACGGGCCAGATAACCCACGCGGTCACCCACGTTGGAGCCAAGCGCCACAAATCCCTGACGAGGATCACGCTCGGTCATAGCCCAGTAAGCGTTGATAGCCTGAGCGGTTCCCGCAACATCGTGAACGCGCAGGATACGAGCGCCGTTGGTGATTGCGGCAATGCAAATTGCATGCGTAGCTGCGTCGCGCTGGGTAGCCTCAGTTACGCCAGAAACAGCGCCGACAAAACGCTTTCTGGACACGGCGCAGAGCAGCGGATATCCCATAGAAACCATCGAGCGAGTAGCACGCTGAATAACAACGTCCTCGTCAGCAAACTTGTCAAAACCTGGACCTGGGTCAATGCAGATACGGTCCTTGGAAACGCCAGCGCGCATCAAACCGCGAGCTTGGTCACCCAAAAAGCCCATAATCTGGCGCATGATAGGTGCCTCTTCTGGCAGGGTAAAACGACGCTGCGAGCTCAGCGTGCGTGTCTCGGCTCCTGTAGCTGCGGCTCGAGCAGCTGCGCTACCAGTAGGGCGAGAAGGGCGCATGTCGTCCAGCTGCACCTGCTTGCGCTCAACACGAGCTCCAAGGCCGTCCTTATTCCAGTGCATCACAATGCAGCCGCAGTCAGACTCCGCAGCTACAGCAACCATTTCTGGATCGATGAAGCCGGAAACGTCGTTGATGATGGATGCTCCAAGACGGACGCACATCTTTGCTACCTCGGCATGGCGCGTGTCGATGGAGACAATTGCTCCAGCAGCCACCAGCGCACGCACCACAGGCACTACACGCTCAGCCTCTTCTGTAGGCAGAACAGGCGTGTGACCTGGGCGAGTAGACTCTCCCCCAACGTCAATGATGTCAGCGCCCTCATCCAGCATCTGTAGACCGCGTGCAATTGCAGCCTCTGGATCAAAGTTCTTTCCGCCATCAGAGAACGAATCTGGAGTGACGTTGAGAACGCCCATAATCCTAGGACGCGCCAACGAGATAGTGTGAGTTCCACATTGCCAGGTGTTGTAGCTTTGACGAAGCATGAATCCTCCTTGCCAGCTATGAATGTTTCTATTGTAGCGGTATTGGTGGCTACTAGTCGTATACCATGGATTTATTGAAAGTTTATTGCCGCAAACGCACCGCTTGGCGCCGTAACTGGAGCGTGGAACGCGCGTTACTCGCGGCTACTGTGATACGAATCCACTGCGACCTAAACCACCAGGTCGTAGTATGAAAGAGGAGTTATGAGCGATACTCGAGAATACAAGCTAATTTCCTGGAACGTCAACGGCCTGCGCGCCGTGCTCAAGAAAGAGCCTTCGTTCACGGAAATTTTTGAAACCATAAACGCTGATGTATTTGCGCTTCAAGAGACTAAGCTGCAAGAAGGCCAGGTTGAGCTAGACCTTCCCGGCTACGTTCAAACCTGGAACTACGCAGACAGAAAGGGCTATTCGGGCACAGCGGTTTTCTCGCGAGAAACCCCTCTGCAGGTGATTCGTCAGATCGGATGCCCTGTTGCTGACGACGAGGGTCGCGTGTGTGCGCTGGAGTTTGAGAAGTTCTGGTTTGTGTGCGTGTACACGCCAAACTCAAAAGACCAGCTTGCGCGCCTGGATGAGCGTCTTGAGTGGGATCAGCACTATCGCGAGTTCTTGGCTGAGCTGTCTAAGCAAAAACCAGTAATTACCTGCGGCGATTTTAACGTTGCACACAACGAGATTGACCTCAAGAATCCTTCGTCTAACAGGCAAAACGCAGGCTTCTCTGATGAGGAGCGCGAGAGCTTTACCAAGCTGTTGGACGCAGGCTTTACCGATACGTTTAGGTACCGCCACCCCGACATGACCGGCGCTTACAGCTGGTGGAGCTACCGCTTCAACGCTCGCAAGAACAACGCCGGCTGGCGCATCGACTACTTCCTGGTCTCCAATCGCATTGCTGAGCAGGTCAAAAGCGCATCCATCTTGAGTGAGGTCTACGGCAGCGACCACTGCCCCGTTGAGCTGAGCATTGAGCTGTAGTACGTGCAGGTAGCGAGAAGACCGGTCTTCTCGCCAGGGTTGCCTCATGATGGCGGTCATGATTAACTAGAGTTGTCGATTGAGATTCAAAGGAGCACGTCATGCGCATTACTTGCGACGTTCATACTCACAGTCTGTACTCGAGGCACGCCTATTCAACCGTTGAGGAGAACGTTCGCGCAGCTTCTGAGCGTGGCTATGAGCTGCTTGGAATCACCGACCACTTCTCGTCCATGCTGTATGACCAGCAGACAATTAAGAATTTCCAGTTCTTTATGAACACCGCTATTTGGCCAGAAACCTGGTACGGCGTCAGGCTGCTTCACGGCGCCGAGGTTGATATTGTTGACCTTGAGGGCAACCTGTTTGCCTACGATATTACGTTTGACCAGGGTATTAATGGCGATAAACTCCGCCAGCCTCATATTCTTGGCGAGCACATCCTAGGTACCTGCGATTATGCAGTTGCAAGCATTCATAGCAAACAGTGGGCAGCTGGCGCCTCGCAGAAGCAGATTACCCAGATGTACGTAAATGCGCTGGATAATCCACATGTTTTGATTCTTGGTCACCTTGGTCGCAGTGGTTTAGATTTTGATGTTCACGCACTTGTCAGAGAGTGCCGCGATCGCGGCAAGCTCATCGAGATGAACGAGGCCACGCACGATGAAGGCCAGCGTGAGGTTGCTATTGAGCGTTGTCGTGTGATTGCAGAGACCTGCGCTGAACTGGGATGCAAGATTTCCTTTGGCTCAGATGCTCACATTGCAACCCGCATTGCTGATGCGCATTCTGTTATTAAGCTGCTTGAAGAGGTTGACTTCCCCGAGGAGCTTATGGCTTGTCGCGATGCTCAAACGTTTTTGGGCACCATTGCTGACGCAAAGATTCCAGCTTCTAAGCAGGGATACTAAGTCAGACACGAGCACCGCAACTAAGGCGTCGCGCTGTTCGAACGGCCGCAGCTCACAACAACATTGCATAAAGAAACAAAGCCACGTTTCCGCGCGGCTTTGAGCTGCCTCCCATTTCTTGGACACGAGAAATAGGAGGCAGTTCAAAACACACCTAAGTCGGATAATCTGTTAAAAAGACGTATACATGACGCTGAAAATACCTTAATCATGCAGATTATCTTTATTAGATGTGTAAAATGCCCGCATCTGAGCAGAATATCTGACTTAGGTGTGTTCCGTAGATACAGAATTTATCGATAGTTAAATTTCTTATATAAGTCTATTCATGTTTAAGCATATTAGGTTAAGTTTATGCATAGAAATGTATATCAAGCGGTGCAACCATCTAGCTGCCTGGCTATCTTGATTAGAAACATATCGATTCTTCAGCAGAACATAAGAAAGCTGCGCTATTTTGCGCGCCAGGCCTAAAAGACGACGCTAACATGCTGCGGAATCATAATCACCTGCATATGAACTGCCTCCCATTTCTTGGACATAAGAAATGGGAGGCAGTTCACTTTGTCGTTTGCGGTCGGTCGATTTTCTCACCCGTTGACGGCTGACCTTCTCCAGGTGATCTTCTCACCTGTTGCAGCGCTTATTTCATTGCAGCAAGAGTCTTTTCCCAGGCAGTAAGCGAATCAACGCAGGTCTGGTACGCAACGCAGTAGCTCACGCGCAGCCAACCTGGGCAGCCGA
>CAUVJF010000033.1:0-14974 GCA_963552125.1 uncultured Atopobium sp. | reverse complement strand
ATGTAATGGGCCAGGAAGACGCTAAGCGCGCTATGTCGGTTGCAGTGTACAACCACTATCGTCGTATTCTTTCGGGCAACGATGAGCCTCAGGAGGGCCATGAGGATGTTGAGATTGCAAAGTCCAACATCTTGCTGCTAGGTCCAACCGGTACTGGTAAAACCTTGCTTGCTCAGACGCTTGCTCGTTTTCTTGAGGTTCCGTTTGCTATTGCTGACGCAACAACCCTTACTGAGGCTGGTTACGTTGGTGAAGATGTCGAGAATATCCTGCTTAAGCTCATCACTGCTGCTGACGGCGATGTTGAGCGTGCTCAGGTAGGCATTGTCTACATCGACGAGATTGATAAGATTGCTCGCAAGGCCGAGAATCTCTCAATTACTCGTGACGTTTCTGGTGAGGGTGTTCAGCAGGCACTCCTGAAGATTCTTGAGGGTACCGTTGCAAGTGTTCCGCCAACAGGTGGACGTAAGCATCCTCAGCAGGAGCTTATTCACATTGATACCACCAATATCTTGTTCATCTGTGGTGGCGCTTTTGTTGGCCTGGACAAGATTGTTGCTGACCGTATTGGTAAAAAGGGAATTGGCTTTAACTCTGACGTTGCTCAGAATGTTAAAGAAGGTGAGTCTGAGCTTATCGCCAAGGTAATGCCTCAGGACCTTCACAGGTTTGGCATGATTCCAGAGCTTTTGGGCCGTATTCCAGTTATCACTTCTACTCGTGAGCTTGGTGAGGAAGATCTGATGAGTATCCTCACAGATCCAAAGAATGCTCTTACCAAGCAGTACAAGCGCATGTTTGAGCTTGAGGGCGTAGATTTGGAGTTTACTGAGGATTCGCTCAGAGAGATTGCCAAGAAGGCTTTGGCTCGCGGCACCGGTGCTCGTGGTCTTCGTGCAATCTGTGAGTCTACGTTGCAAGAGACCATGTTTGACCTGCCTTCAGATTTGGATATCACAAAGGTTGTGGTCACTCCAGAAAGTGTTGGTGGAGAAAACGCCCCAGAAATCATTAGAGGCAAAAAGAAATAACTCGCATAGCAATAAAAAAGGAGGTCGAAAGACCTCCTTTTGCGTTATAGATTTCCGCCACCAAGTTTGTTGTATGACGTAATAACTTTGGTGCGGGTTTTAGTGCCTGGTGGAAAAACGGTGTCAAACAACGGCATCAAGCCGCGGAAAAGAACACCACTTTGCACGCGGTGAGAAAGACCTCTTACCGTACGTCTTGACTCTTCAAGCTGTGAACGAAGCTCCTCAAGGTACGGGGAGCGACGAGCATAGAACCAGAAAAGACCTGCAAGATCTGAGTTTGGATAGAGCCAAGGCCTGTTGTCTGGTCCTGCAAAATGAGCAATACAGATATTCTTACGAGCTTCTTCGTATTCTTCTCGCACATCTTTTGGAGCCTGAGCAACAATGTGATCACGGCGAAGGAATTGCCAGTCTACCAGGTAATTCCACTTCATATTAATACGAAGATAATGACCGTTCACAAACCTGTTAAGAACATCTTGATCAAGCCAGCGCCATGCACGCATGGTTGAGACCTTCAGAAACTCTTCAGGAGAAATCTGCTTTCTAATCTCTTCAAGGTTCATCAAAATGACGCCTGCCTGGAAGTAATCGTGAGGATCATCCATACCCAGCTCATTTTTGAGGTAGGGGCCAACTGTGGCGTCATAGCCATCAATCTGACCAATAGTATCAGCGTCGCGTGTAGCGCCTACCAAGTATCCCGTGACATCGATATCGTAGAGCTCTGCAATATCGGTATTAACCACCAGGTCAGAATCAAGATAAATGGCTTTATTGACGTTAGGAAGCAGTGAGGGAGCAAGCAGTCTGTAGTAAGTTTCTGGTCTAAAGTGACCATGATGAGGAAGCTCAATATCACCAAGAGCTGCGTCAACATCTAAGAAGCCAACATGTACGTTATCAACAAGCTGAGCCTGACGAGTAAGCGTAATCATGCTGGTAGGAGTAAGGTCACGCGTCAAAACAATGATATCGTAACGACGCTCTGGATTGACATTCTCAATGATAGATTGAATTGCTACAGACAAATACGGCACAAAGTTATCGCTGCAGGCAAATACAAGCACAACGTCATTAAGAGCAAGCCCCAGCTCATCGGATGAGCTTGCAAGCATTGCTCCAGAAAGTTGCGCCCTGCCTGTTCCCACAAGGCGTTGTGTGGGTATTTTACGTAATCTTCTCATACGTAAGACTTTAACACTTAGACGCCAAAAACGCCTGCTGCGTTTGCCATTACTTCACTTTGCACAGAGTATCCACGGGCCTCACTGAGCCCAAGAAGAGCTCGCTTAAGGCTGTCCACAATGTCAAGCGCGTCAATATCTGTGTGATCACTGGAGGGAAGGTCAGTCTCGGTAAGGAGTTTATCTTTTGGGTAGACCTTAGCGTATTCACGTCCACGCTTAGTCTTAAGGCTCATCTCGCCAACAGAGAACCAACAGCCAAGCTTAATAGCCCTTTGGAGCTCTTCTGAGCTACCGCTAAACCAGTGGATGATAGGAATGCATGCTTGAGCAGCTCCTGTCTGTTCAAGAATATCTAGCACTGTGTCAACACTTCTAACGGTGTGCATCGAGAGCACCCGAGGCTTGCTGTCTTGAGAAAGATTTGAAGCGCGTTCGCAGATCTTTGTAAAGGCTCTAACCTGCAAATCTTGCAACCCATCAACACAATAGCGAGAAGAAAAATCTAGTCCAATCTCGCCAATGTAAGATGTCTCTCCCATAAGCTCTTGCAGAAGCTCAATATCTTTTTCAGTGACGCGCCCATCAGAGATGTACCAGGGATGTGCTCCAAGTCCCACGCGGATGTTGCCTTGCGTAAGTTGAGGAGCAAGTTCTAGGTAGTCGTGAGGAGTAACTCCACAGGTAAAGAAACCTAATCCGGCGTCATGAGAACTTCTCGCCACATTGAGTGGAGTGTCCATAAGATTGGCATGAACGTGCGCATCAAAGTATGTGAGGTTACTCATGATCAAGCCCTGAAAGATGCAGAATGACGTCTGAGGCAATCATCTGACCCATAATAGGAGGGTAGTAGGACATAGTTCCTAGCTTGGCAGATTTTCCCGTTGCACCCTCTGGTGCAAAAACTGGTCGCGCTGGCTCAGGGGAGTAGAGCACACGGAAGTCGGCAAGTCCACGCTTCTTGGACTCTTTTCTCATTACCCTTGCAAGAGCATCGGTATGCGTTTTTGAAAGCGTAGTAATCTCCAGAAGTTCTGGGTGGATTTTATTGCCACCGCCCATGCTAGAGATAAGGTAGATATCGTTTTTCTGACACCATGCCACAACAGCTAATTTGGCAGAAATGGTATCGATGGCATCAACTACAACATCTGGTTTTGGAAGAGCAGAGAGCTGCTCGTCAACGTTGTCTTTAAGCAAAAACGCGTCAAGTGTGACCACGTGAGCGTCTGGGTTAATGTCCAGAATCATCTCTTTGGTAACGTCAACTTTTCTTTTTCCAATAGTGCTTACATAGGCAATAGCCTGCCTGTTTAGGTTGGATGCTTCTACTGCATCAGCATCCACTAAAACAAACGAACCTACACCGCCTCTGGCCAGCGCCTGAACACAGTTTGAACCAACGCCACCAAGCCCTAAGACCATGACACAGGAGTTTTGAATCTGTCCAAGGCGGTCTTTTCCTAGAACAAGTTCAAGTCGAGCAGTGGCTTCAGGAATTGTGGCAGACATAGAGCTCCTCATAAAATGTATCTGCAGATAGTATAGCTTGTTACTTCACCTACGCTTCAAGAAGTGTAGGCCGATAGTAATTTTAACTAATGGTAAGAAAGCGCCCCATAAGTCGTCTTTTATTAGTAGAATAAATGAAGCAAATTTTGACGATGTTGTCAGCATATGAAAGGCAAGATTACTGTGGAAGAAATGCCCAAGAATTATGATCCTCAGGCGGCTGAGCCTGAGCTCATTGAAAAGTGGATCAAGGCAGATTGTTATGGTCGTAGCAAGGGAACTGAAGACCGTACCGTAGTTATCCCTCCACCAAACGTTACCGGCATCCTTCACATGGGACATGCCATGGATGACACCATCCAGGACACCTACATTCGTTATTCTCGCATGCGCGGTTATTCAACTCGTTGGATTCTTGGAACAGATCACGCAGGCATTGCAACCCAGACTAAGGTTGATAAGAAGCTTAAGTCAGAGGGTATTTCTCGCCTTGAGATTGGTCGCGAGAAGTTCCTGGAGGCTTGCTGGGATTGGACGCGCGAGTACGGCGGAACCATTGTTTCTCAGATTAAGCGCATGGGCTGCTCCATTGATTTTAATGACGAGAAGTTCACCATGTCTCCTGAGTACACTCAGGCTGTTCGTAAGGTCTTTGTTGACTGGTATCATGACCAGCTTATTTATCGCGGAAAGCGCATCGTAAACTGGTGTCCTCATTGCGAGACTTCTATCTCTGACGATGAGGCAGAGTACGCTGACGAGAAGGGCCATCTTTGGTACCTGCGCTATCCACTCAAAGAGCCTGTTAATGGCGTTGAGTACATTACCGTAGCTACTACTCGTCCAGAGACCATGCTGGGTGATACGGGCGTAGCTGTTTCTCCTCAAGATCCAGAAAAGGCTGATCTTGTTGGAAAGACTGTTATCTTGCCAATTGTTGACAGAGAGATTCCAATCTTCTCTGACTGGCATGTTGATGCAGGCTTTGGTACCGGTTTTGTTAAGGTAACCCCAGCTCATGATCCTAACGACTTTGCTATGGGCCAGACTCACAATCTTGAGCAGATCAACATCTTTGATGAACATGCTGTTGTTGTTGACGGATATGGTGAGTTCTCTGGTCTTGATAGAGATCAGGCTCGTGAGGCTATTGTTGCTTGGTTTGAAGAGCATGGCCTGCTTGATCACGTTGAAGATCTTGATCACTCCGTTATGCATTGCTACCGCTGCGGCACAACTCTTGAGCCATGGCTCTCTGAGCAGTGGTTTGTTGCCGTTGATAAGCTCAAAGAGCCTGCAGCACAGGTAGTCGAAGACGGTCAGGTCACCTTCCACCCAGAGCGTTGGACTCAGACCTACCTCACTTGGATGGAGAATCTCCGTGACTGGAATATCTCCAGGCAGCTTTGGTGGGGACACCGCATTCCTGTGTTCTACTGCGATGATTGTGGCTGGCAGGATGCTCTTATGGAAGACACTGACGTCTGTCCAAAGTGTGGCGGCCATCACGTTCATCAGGATGAGGACGTTCTGGATACCTGGTTCTCTTCTCAGCTGTGGACTTTTGCTACACAGGGCTGGCCAGATCATCCTGAGCAGCTTGAGGGTCACCACCCAACACAGGTCCTGGTAACCGCTCGAGACATCATTGCTCTTTGGGTTGCTCGCATGATTATGAGTTCGCTCTACTTTACCAAAGAGATTCCATTCCATGATGTCTACATCTACGCAACCATTTTGGCTAAGGACGGCAGCCGTATGTCCAAGTCAAAGGGTAATGGCGTAGATCCTATGGACCTGATTGCTAAGTACGGTGCTGACGCCATGCGTTATAACCTGCTTACGCTTATCACTAACAACCAGGACGTTAAGTTTGATGCTGTTCTTGATAAGAAGACTCGTGAGCTTATTGAGTCTCCAAGAACTGATCAGGCACGTTCATTTGTTACTAAGATTTGGAATGCAAGTCGCTTTGTTCAGATGAACCTGGACGGCTACACTGCCGGCATGCCAAAGGCAGAGACACCAGAAGATGCATGGATGTTCTCGCGCCTTGCAAAGGTTGTTGCAGAGACAACTGAGCAGCTTGAGACCTATGGCTTTGGTGAGTATGCTCGCAACATTCAGTCCTTCTTCTGGAATGATGTCTGCGATTGGTACATTGAGCTCTGCAAGGGTCGCCTTCTGGACGGAACTCCTGATCAGCGCCTGCAGGTTCAGCGCAACCTTGTCTTTGTCCTGGATGTCAGCATGAGGCTTCTGCATCCAGCCATGCCATTTGTTACCGAGAGCGTTTGGGATGCCCTTCCTGCATCTGGTCTTTTGAGTCACGATGCGGAGTTCTTGATGGTCTCTGAGTGGCCAGACCCACAGGAGCTTGCAAACTTTGTTGACGAGGCAGCTGAGCATAACTTCTCGCTTGCTAAGACCGTTGTTTCTGCTGTTCGTTCTTCTCGCGCTCGTTATAGGCTGTCGCCAAAGACAGACCTTGCTGTTGTGGTTAAAGCTCCAGCACAGGATGTTGCAGCGTTGAAGGAGCAAGCAGCATTCATTCAGAACGTTGGTCGCGTAAGCTCATTTGAGGTTGCTGAGGCGCCTCAGAAGCCTGCTGGTTCTGTTTCTGTCACCGATGCTGGCCTTGAAATGTACGTTGTTCTTGGCGAGCTTGTTGACCTTGCTGCTGAGGCTAAACGTCTTCAGAAAGATCTTGAGTCTGCAAAGAAGGAGCTCTCTGGCGTGGAGCGCACCCTTGCTAACCAGGGATTTGTTGCTAAGGCAGCGCCTGAAGTTATCGAGAAAAAACGTGCACGCGCAGAAGAACTTACTACGCTTGTTGCTCAGCTAGAGCAGCAGATTGCCGACTTCTCATAAGTAAAACTTGATGCGGTGTAACAGCCGCATCTTGTGTTTAGTACGTGCAAATCGTCCACTTTAGGTTAGGAACAACATGTCTGAGGTTAAATCCGATATCGAGATTGCTCAATCATCCGAGATGCTTCCCATCTTTGAGGTGGCAAAGCGTGCGGGTATTCCAGAGGATCTTCTAGAGCCTTATGGTCGCTATAAGGCAAAGCTTGATGCACGTGCTCTGGCAGATAAGCCTCTTCGCGGAAAGCTTGTGCTGGTTACCGCTATTAATCCAACGCCGGCGGGCGAGGGAAAGACTACTACCTCGGTAGGTCTGGCAGATGCTTTGACCAGCTTGGGACAGTCTGCCATGTTGGCCCTTAGAGAGCCTTCTTTGGGTCCTGTCTTTGGTGTCAAGGGTGGCGCTGCGGGTGGCGGATATGCCCAGGTAGTTCCTATGGAGGACATTAACCTTCACTTTACCGG
Source organism: uncultured Atopobium sp. (assembly GCA_963552125.1). GTDB lineage: Bacteria > Actinomycetota > Coriobacteriia > Coriobacteriales > Atopobiaceae > Lancefieldella. The sequence goes on along the minus strand of CAUVJF010000033.1, from coordinate 7,902 downwards.
TGACTTCCACGCTATTGGCGCAGCAAACAATCTCTGTGCTGCCATGCTGGATAACCATATCAAGCAGGGCAACAGTCTCAATATTGATCCACGTCGTGTTGTGTGGAAGCGCTGCGTAGACATGAATGATCGCCAGCTCAGAAACGTTGTTGACGGACTTGGCGGCATTGCAGACGGCATGCCAAGACAAGACGGCTTTGATATTACCGTTGCTTCCGAGGTTATGGCTGTATTCTGCCTTGCTTCCGGCATCAAAGACCTTAAAGAGCGCCTGGGCAGAATGGTTATTGCCTACACCTATGACCGCAAGCCTGTTACCGTCAGCGATATCCATGCCGAGGGCGCTATGACAGCGCTGCTCAAAGATGCTATCCAGCCTAACTTGGTCCAGACGCTTGAGCATACACCTGCTCTTGTTCACGGTGGACCTTTTGCCAACATTGCTCACGGTTGCAATACGGTTGAAGCAACAAAGACTGCTCTGCGTCTTGCAGATTACGTTGTTACCGAGGCTGGCTTTGGCGCAGACCTTGGTGCCGAGAAGTTCTTGGACATTAAGTGCAGAGCTACCGGTCTTGCTCCCTCAGCTGTTGTCCTGGTGGCAACCGTTCGCGCTCTTAAGTACAACGGAGGCGTTGCCAAAGCAGACCTTAACCAGCAAAACGTTGAGGCGCTTAAAGAGGGTATTCCTAACCTGCTTCGCCACGTTGACAACATCCAGACGGTCTACGGTCTTCCTGTAGTTGTTGCCATCAATGCATTCCCAACCGATACCGCTGAAGAGCTTGCTCTGGTAGAGGAGGAGTGCAAGAAGCGTGGCGTAAACGTAGTGCTATCTGAGGTTTGGGCAAAAGGTGGAAAGGGCGGCCAGGCTCTGGCAGAAGAGGTTATGCGCCTTTGCCAGACTGAGTCTAAGCTCACTTTTGCTTACGATGTCAAAGAGTCTTTGAAGCAGAAAATTACAGACATTGCTACCAAGATTTACCACGCTGATGGCGTCGAATTTGCTCCAAGTGCCGCTAAGCAGCTTCAGCAGCTTGAAGAGCTTGGCTTTGGTGAGCTTCCTATTTGTATGGCAAAAACTCAGTACTCTTTTACTGACGATCAGACTAAATTGGGTGCTCCAGAAAACTTTAAGATTACCGTGCGAGAAGTTCGTGTTTCTGCAGGTGCTGGCTTTGTAGTCTGCCTTACGGGTTCCATTATGACCATGCCGGGACTTCCAAAGGTTCCTGCTGCTGAGCACATTGATGTTCTTGATGATGGAAGAATTGTGGGTCTTTTCTAATGTCTTATCCCTCTTCACCTGAAGAAGTAGCGTTTACAACCTATAGTGCAGACTCTTATGCTCAACACCTTGCTGCTAAAGAGCCTATTCCTGGTGGTGGCAGTGCTGCCGCTTATGTAGGGGCACTTGCAGTGTCTTTGGCTTCAATGGCTGGTGTGTACGCACAAGGAAAACCTGCCTATGCTCAGCATGAAGATGATCTTGCAAAATACATCGCCCGAGCCGGAGCTCTTCGCCAAGACTTCATGGAGCTTATGGATGAGGACTCTCGCCAGTTTTTGCTGGTTTCCAGCGCGTTTAGTGTGCCTAAAGATGATCCAAAGCGTGCAGAGATTGTTGAGGATGCTCTTAAAGAAGCAGCTCAGCCTCCACTGAAGGTTATGAGAAAAGTGTGCGAGTCCATTGAACTTCTCGAAGAGATGCTTATCAAGGGATCTCGTATGCTTTTATCCGACGTAGGTTGCGGTGCTGCTCTTGCTCGCGGTGCTTTGATTGCAGCTTCTCACACGTTGTTTGTAAACACGCGCTCCATGCATGATACGGCCTATGCTCAAACATTGCTTGATGAGGCAGATAAGCTTCTGGACACCTATGTATCACGAGCTGACGCCGTAAGTGATGCGGTGAGCGCACAGCTGAGACAGGAGGCATAACATGAGCTCAGAGACTACTTCACAGGAGCTTCGTGGCGCTCCTGTTGCTAAAGCAATAACTGAAAAACTTGCCGCTGAGGTCAAGGAACTTCGCGCTCAAGGCGTAACTCCTAAGCTGGTTATTGTTCGTATAGGGCAGAAAAGTGATGACCTTACCTATGAGCGCGCGGCATATACGCGTGCAGAGAAGGTGGGCTTTGAAACTGAGACCATTGAGCTTCCAGAAGACGCTACACAAGAGCAGGTAAATGCTACGTTTGACCAGGTTTCCTCCGATGCATCGGTACACGGTTGTCTTCCTATGCGTCCATTTCCTGCTGGAATTGATGAGCATGAAGCGCTTCAGCATCTAGCACCAGAAAAAGATGTTGATTGCACAACTGATTCCATGCTGCTGGCAACGCTTTGTGGAACTCCTGGTGCACTGGGGCCTTGCACCGCAGAGGCAGTTCTTGCGCTTCTCGATTTTTACCAGGTACCCCTTGAGGGAGCGCCTGTTGCAGTTGTTGGTCGCTCAAATGTTATTGGTCGTCCAGTTGCTGCGCTTTTAAGCGCAAGAAACGCTACGGTGACAGTGTGCCACAGCAAGACCAAAGACCTTGCTGCTACGCTTAAGCAGGCAGAGGTTGTGGTTGTGGCTGCAGGTCGTGCGCACCTTATTGGGGCTGACTTCGTAAGAGCTGGACAAACCATCATTGACGTTGGTATTAACTGGGATGAAGCAACTCAAAAGCTTGTTGGTGATGTCAATACAGAGCAGGTAGCTTCTCTGGTAAGTGCTTATACTCCTGTTCCTGGCGGTGTAGGTAGCGTGACAACAGCAATTCTTGCTCGCCATGTTGTTGCCGCAGCTCAAAGAACGCTTGCATAAGAGTGAAAGGTAGGTTGCCTCATGGCAGTGGAAAATAACTATAAAGAGCTTGACCAAGAGCGCGTAAAAGCTGCGGTCAAGGAGTTTTTGCTTGCTATTGGTGAGGACCCAGAGCGAGAAGGTCTGCTTGATACACCAGACCGTGTTGCTCGTGCATGCGTGGAGCTCTTTGGTGGCATGCAGGAAAACCCTGCAGCTCACCTGCGCAAACAGTTCCATGAAGAGGGCAATAAAGAGATGGTTATTGTCCGCGACATTCCTTTCTCGTCTACCTGCGAACATCACATTTTGCCTTTTGTGGGCAAGGCGCATGTTTGCTACATTCCACAAAATGGTCGCATTACCGGCCTTTCCAAGATTGCTCGCTGCGTCAGCGGATATTCTCGCCGTTTGCAGGTGCAGGAGCGCCTTACAGGACAGATTGCTGACGCTATGGTAGAAGAGCTTGATCCCTTGGGCGTTTTGGTGGTTATGGAGGCTGAGCACACGTGCATGAGCATGCGCGGTATTAGGGCATCGGGTGCTTTGACCACCACGTCTGCGGTTCGCGGCATTTTTAAAACTAACGAGAAAACCCGTGCAGAGGCTATGCGTCTGCTTGGTCTATAAGAGGTATGCGAACAATGAGTTATTCCGTTCCTTTTTCTGTGCCTGAGCTGAGCTACGAGCAGTCTTTAAAGGTGCTTCACGATACAAAGAAGTTTGGTATTCAACCCCTGCTGGAGAGCGTAGAAGATATGCTCAAAGAGTTGGGCAACCCCGACCTCTGCTTCAAGAGTGTTCAGATTGCCGGCACTAACGGCAAAACGTCTACCTCAAGGTATACGGCAGCCCTGCTCAAGGGAGAGGGTCTCAAGACCGCTCTGTACACGTCTCCCGAGCTCATCAGCTATACCGAGCGTATGGAGATCAATGGCACGCCCGTCTCTGAGGCAGCCTTTGCTCACGGCGTTTCAGCTGCTCAGGTAGCAGGGGAGCGCGTCAACGCTCAGCGAGTCGCCTTGGGCGAGCGTCCTTATGACATCACCGAGTTTGACCTGCTTACGGTCGCGGCTCTAGTGGTCTTTGCCGAGGCAGAGATTGACGTCTGTGTGCTTGAGTGTGGCATGGGTGGCAGATGGGACGCAACAAGCGCTGCTCAAAACATCACCTCCGTTGCTATCACGGGCGTTGGCCTGGACCACACGCGCATCCTAGGCGATACCCTCGAGGCCATTGCTGGCGAGAAGGCCGCCATCATCAAGCCTGGTCGTACCTGCGTTCTTGGCGTGGGAACGACAACTCCTCAGAGCGTCCAGGACGTATTCTTGTCCCAGGCAGCTTCTGCAGGCGTTGTCCCAACTCTTCTTGTGGCTGACAAGCCTGAAGACGTTGAAGGAGAGGTTTCTGCTGGTCAGTCGTCTGACTATCCAGAGCTGCCTCACGCACACTTCTTCATTACCAAAAAGCCTAAGAGCATCGGTTTTCCGCTTGAGCTTACGGTTGTCACGCCTCGTGCAACCTACGAAGATCTTGCTGCACTTAAACCAAGCTACCAGGCAGCAAACATTGCTCTGGCAACCTGTTTAGCTGAGGATTTTCTGGGTCGTCCGCTTGATGCAGAAAAAGCGTTTTTCTCCACAACCAGGTGTCCTACACCTGGTAGGTTCCAGCTGCTTCAGCCTAAGCCTTTGGTGCTTATTGACGCAGCTCACAACCCCCAGTCAATCGAGACATTTTTAACTGCTATCCGCTCAATTGAGCCAGAAGTTGCTAATCGACCCATGCTTTTGACTGCAGTTTTTGCAGATAAAGACGTTAAGGGCATCGCAGAACTTCTCGCCAAAGAGTTCCCTGAGGTAGCGGTAACCCAGACAGATAACGATCGCGCCATGGATGCAGATGAGCTTGCTGAGCTGTACAAAGCCTGCGGCGCTAACGTGGTAGCTGTGTACAGAAGCGTTCCCGAAGCAGTGGACGCCTTGTGCGAGAAGGGCTTTGTAGCATGTGGAACAATTTCACTTGCTGGCGAGGTTGCTGCACAATTTAGCGATGCTTTGGTAAAATAAATTTATCTGCGACATTTCGCTCCTTTTTGAGGCGGTTTGTCGTACGATTTAGGAGAGAACAAAAAGCCAGCAGAAGGGGCTGTCAGATGCAGGAGATTCTTGATCAGATTATTACACCTGAGGTGCGTATGGTTATTTACCTCATGGTCATTTGCGTCGTAATGCTTTATATCCTTTCCATCATCTACGTTATTCGCGATGCTCAGCGTCGTGGCGCAGAGCCTTGGTGGATGTGGGCAGTCATTTCTGTTGTTCCTGTTGTTGGTCTGCTTGCGTACGTTATTCTGCGTCCAAGCAGCTACCTCATTGACCGTGAGGAGCAGGACCTTGATATTGCCCTTCGTGAGCACCAGCTGTCTCACTACGGCATTTGCCCTAAGTGCTCCGCTCCAATTGACCGCGATTTTATCGTGTGCCCAATCTGCAATACGCAGGTTAGAAACGTTTGCCCAACATGCCATCGCCCTCTGAACGCAGACTGGAAGGTTTGCCCTTACTGCCGTACTCGCATTCAATAACGTTTGGTTTTGTTCTTTATGATGGCAATCTGGTGTTTTACAACAGAGACTATGTAGGCGTCTACTCCTAAGCTCCCACGTGAGCAGAGTAGGCGCCGTGCCTGTTTCTATGAGTAGCTACCTCTGAGGGGTTTTACATGAAGGTTTTATATAACGACGGCCATGTTGGCGAGATTAACAATCCTGCTGAAGAGCTTGAGGTTATTCGTCACGATGCAGCTCATCTGCTTGCTCAGGCTTTGAAGCGTCTGTATCCACACGCACAGTTTGCCTATGGTCCAGCAACCGAAAATGGTTTCTACTATGACGTTGATCTTGGAGACACTAAGGTTAACGAGGACGATTTCCCAGCTATCGAAGATGAGATGAAGAAGATTGTCAAAGAGAACCTCAAGATTGAGACGTTTGAACTTCCTCGTGATGAGGCTATTGCCTACATGAAGGAGCGCGGCGAGTCTTACAAGGTTGAGCACATTGGCGATCTTGCTCCTGATGCGCACATCACCTTCTACAAGCAGGGTGAATATGTTGACATGTGTGTTGGTCCTCACATGCTCTACACCAAGGGTGTTAAGGCTTTTAAGCTGACCAGCATTTCTGGTGCGTATTGGAAGGCCGATAAGAACAACAAGATGCTCACCAGAATTTATGGTGTTGCGTTTGGTTCCAAAGATGAGCTTGCTCAGTACCTCAAGATGATTGAAGAGGCCGAGAAGCGCGACCACAGGAAGATTGGTCGCGAGATGGAGCTCTTCATGATGTCCGACTTTGGTCCAGGTTCTCCATTCTGGCTTCCAAACGGCATGGCTCTGCGCAACGCTCTGACCGATTACTGGCATGAGATGCAGGCTCGCTTTGGTTATCAGGAGGTTCAGACTCCACTGATCCTCTCGCGTTCCCTGTGGGAGACTTCTGGTCACTGGGATCACTACAAAGAGAATATGTATACCACCACGGTAGATGAAGAGGACTTTGCCATTAAGCCTATGAACTGCCCTGGTGCTTGCTTAATTTATAAGTCAAAGCCACGTTCTTATAGGGATCTTCCTATGAAGCTGGCTGAGGCTGGTCTTGATCACCGTTATGAGATGAAGGGTGCCCTGCACGGTCTGTTCCGTGTTCGTGAGTTTACTCAGGACGACGCACACCTCTTTATCCGCCCTGATCAGATTACTGAGCAGGTCACGGATGCATCTCACCTCATTACCGCTTACTATGCACAGTTTGGCTTCCCATACCGCGTTGAGCTTTCTACGCGCCCAGAGGATTCTATGGGTTCTGATGAGGATTGGGAGCGCGCTGAGCAGGGCCTGCGTGATGCACTTGAGTCTATGGGCATTGAGTACGTGGTCAACGAGGGCGACGGTGCGTTCTACGGTCCTAAGATTGACTTCCATCTGACCGACTGCCTTGGTCGTTCTTGGCAGTGCGGTACCATCCAGCTTGACTTCCAGCTGCCTCACAACTTCCAGCTTGAGTACATTGACTCCGACGGTACCAAGAAGCAGCCAATCATGATTCACCGCGCTGGCTTTGGTTCCTTCGAGCGCTTCATTGGTATTCTGACCGAGAATTACGAAGGCAAGTTCCCTGTCTGGCTGAGCCCATGCCAGGTCAAGGTTCTTCCTGTCTCCGAGAAGTCTCGCCCTTATGCTCATGAGGTTGCCGATAAGCTTGCTGCCGCTGGTATTCGCGTTAAGGTCGACGACCGTGACGAGAAGATTGGCTATAAGATTCGTGAGGCTCGCTCACTTGACCGTGTTCCTTACATGCTCATCCTTGGTGAGCAGGAGGTTGAGGCAGGAAACATTTCTGTCCGCGACCGTTCCAACGAGACTCACGTTGCAGAGCTTGACGAGTTTATTGCTCAGGTTGTCAAAGAGAATGCTGAGCGTGTTGGTTAATCAGGTTCCAGATAAAGTGCAGGTTATGGGCAGCACCGCGCAGGATGGCGCAGGTGGCACGAAGAGTGTCGGCGCAATTGACGGTGTTACGCAAACCGCAACCGACGTTGTTACGCAAACCGCCACCGACGGCGTCACGCAAACTGCAACCGATGTTGTAGCTGAATACGTAAAAATGACAGGGGCAGGCCGCGCTCGGCTTGTCCCTGCTTCCTATGTAGACGAACTTCTCGCCACACTGGTTTCGGGCGGTGTAACCGTCGTGGAGCCGCTTGCTGGCGTGCCTGTTGAAGTATGTGACATCAAAGGCAGAGCTACGGCAGGGGAGTTGCTTGTGGCAGACGTGCGTACGATTGGAGCCGAGTTCAGCCCGGCGTGCCGTCTGGGAGCAGAGCTTGCAGTGGCTGAGGACGCTCGGGTGCCGGGATATGTTGTCGTGTGCATGCGGAAGTGCTGCATACCGTGGGTTGCAGAAGCGATTGAAGCCAAGGCGTGCTCTACAGATGACGTGGCGGTTTCTGCCACGGGAGCGGAAGAGCAGGCGAGTGCACGGGTTTCTCGCCATGCGGCGAGCGACGCGGCGCAGGTGGTTGCCGCGTACCTGGCGTGCCATCCGCGCG
>CAUVJF010000032.1:0-15175 GCA_963552125.1 uncultured Atopobium sp. | reverse complement strand
CCTGCCGCCGGTCTTCTCGACTACTACGAGGGCAACAAAATGGCCATTATCAACGACCAACCTACGCCGTACGATACTCGCGCCAATCTGGTGATCAGAGACAGAATTGGCGCCGTCATAGAACAGCTCCTGTAGAAAAACGCCTACCCGCGAAAGTGCAGGTAGGCTTTATTATTTCAATCGATGGCGAGAAACCCGACGCGCGAGAAACCCGACGCGCGAGAAACCCGTGTTAGTTGGCGGTTTCCTCGGCGAGCGTCTGAAGCGTTGCCATGAGAGATGGAACAACCTGCTTCTTACGGCTGACAACACCTGGAAGAACAGCAATGTTGCCATCAACCTTTACGTTAAAGGCGCGCTCGATGACATTGGCAGCATTTGCACCGTAGAAGAGCATCTCGGTGACCTGGCTCTTAACGTCGGTGAACATGTAGAAGACCATTGGGAGTTCTTCGGACTTAGCGGCAGTCTCCAAGAATGGTCCAACAAGTTCCTCTGCAGCTTTGCGGCTGGACTCGGTCATGAAGGAGCCCTGGCCAACGCCAAACTTTACGCCGCCACGGCTGAATACCTTGTAGTCACCATGGAAGACTTCTTCTGCAGTACGACCAGTGAGGTCTGCGCCAGCGTCGAACATCTGCTCAGAGTAGGTGTCAATGTCTTCTCCGCAAATCTCCGCAAGCTTCTTACCAGCAACAATATCGCGCTCGGTGCAGGTAGGGGAGCGGAATGCAAGGGTGTCAGAAAGAATTGCAGAGAGCATAAGGCCAGCAATATTCTTTGGAATCTCGATGCCGTACTCGTGGTAGAGGCCATAGATGATGGTGCAGGTGCAACCAACAGGGACGTTTCTAAAGGTAATTGGGTTAGAAGTCTCAATGGAGCCGATGCGGTGGTGATCAACAATCTCCATGATCTCTGCCTGCTCAAGACCATCAACTGCCTGAGTGCGCTCGTTGTGGTCAACAAGAATGACATGCTTCTTGCGAGGGTTCAAAAGACCAGGACCGCTGATAAGACCTGCAAAGGTGCCGTTCTCGTTGATAACAGGGAAGAAGCGGTGCCTTGAGTTGGTCATTTCCTTACGAGCATCATCAATTGCGGTGTTGACGCTGAACTTAAGGATGTCGTCAGTGAGCATCTTCTCACGTACAGGCATAGACATGATAAGCAGGCGAGCTACCTCAAAGGTATCGCGAGGAGTGCTAATAATAGCGCAATCACGCTTTTTAGCCAGGTCAATAACGTCCTGAGCAATTGGAGCATCGCAAGAGACAATAAGGCAGGAAGCACCGTGCTCAACTGCGATAGTCTGGTTCTCATGGTTACCAGCAACAACAATGATATCGCCAGCGTCAACAATCTCTGAAAGAGCGGAAGCGCTGGTACCAACACGAATATTGCCCTGCTTAACAACGCCCTGAGGGTCACCTAGAACCATGGTGCCGCCAAGCGTAGAAACGATATTTTCATAGCTTGTCTTAGCCTTAGAGAGCAGGTTTGGCTCGGAAAGACTCATGTTTGCATTTGCAATATCTTTAACGGCAATCAGGCCGGTAAGCTCTTCTTCCTCATCAGTAACGCAGAGTGTATCAAGCTTAACGTCCTGCATAAGCTGCCAAGCAGCATAGAGGCTCATTCCAGCATCAACTTTTGGCTGAGCCTGAATTTCTGCATCTTTAATCTGAGGAGTAACCGTAGTAATAAGCTGTGGCTCTTCGAAGCCAAAGTGATTTAGGACAAACGCAGTCTCACGGTTGAGTGAGCCAGCGCGACGAGCTTCATAGATAGGGTTATCAATCTGATTTTTGAGATACGCATAAGAAATTGCAGCACAAATGCTGTCTGTATCTGGGTTCAAATGGCCAATGATATTTACTTTACGAATTGCTTCTGCCATCTTCGCCTCCCTGGTAATGTCGATGATGTAACTTTCTAATTAGAACACATTTTAGTAAGCACATTTTGTTTCTTTTTTAATACCACCTTGTAGTGTACCCCTCTCTGTTTTTACTTAGAACAGAAAATCGCAGAAAAACAGCGGGCATACCTGTGAATCTGGTAAATGTGTATAGGACAAATGACAATTCAAAAGTTGAAGGAAATTAGTACAATGAAATAGTTAACAAATCGATTGAATTGGAATACCTAGTGAGTTCTCCTACGCGTTTTTCTGCTAAAAAAAGAAACGCTCGTCATATGGTCAAAGCGGCGCACTTCCCTGAGTCTTCATCTGATGCAAGAGAAGTTGCACCTGTAGAAGCACCTCAGGCTCCCGTAGAGAAGGTTGATACTTCGGCAAGTCCAGCGGCCTCTCTGCAGACTGCATCTGAGCAGCTTTCGTCTGCTTTTGAGTCGCTTGCGCAGCGTAAGCCTGCAGAAAAGTCCGCTACACAGCCCGCAGAAAAGCCTGCTACACAGCCCGCAGAAAAACCTGCAGAAAACATGCGGTCTAAAGTTGCGCCAGAGAAAAAGAAGCGGCAGAAAACGCCTTTATCTGCACGCAAAAGCATACGTGTGGAGAAGCGTCCTCGCAATCAAGCAGATCCAGAACCAGAGCAGCGTCATTCTCGCCCGGTGAGTGCGGGCAGAAGAAGGCTCGAGCTGGTAAGTGTCGTTGCAATTTTGGTACTTGCGGCGCTCTCGATTGTTCTGGTTAACCGACCAAGTCAAAAAACGCTGGTATTCGGCGACAATCAGGTGACGTATACCGGCACTACCATTCAGGGAAAGATGAATGGACAAGGCAAAATGACCTTTGAAAATGGCGATACCTACGAGGGAGAATTTGTTGATGGGTATTTCCAGGGTATGGGAACGTACACCTCAAAAGATGGCTGGACGTACGAAGGTCAGTTTGTAAAAGGCCAGGCAGACGGACAGGGAAAGCTCACTACGCAAGACAACATTGTGTACGAAGGAACTTTTAAGCAAGGGATTTATCAAAGTGCGAATTAAATGGTTTTCGCTTGTACGTATAACAGGACTTGTTTTAGTCCTCATATATCACTTTTTTAAGGACGCGCTTCCAGGTGGCTTCATTGGTGTCGACGTATTCTTTACGTTCTCGGGCTATCTCATCACGGCTCTCTTGATTGATGAGTTTGCTCGCTTTAGATCCATCGACGTCATTGGATTCCTGCGCAGGCGTTTCTACAGAATTGTGCCGCCGCTTGTGTTTATGGTGCTTGTGTGCACGCCGTTTCTTCTGCTTGTGCGTACCGAGTTCATTGCCGGCATTAAGTATCAGATTGCCGCAGCTCTTGGCTTTGTAACTAACTACTTTGAGATAGTTCTGGGCAACAGCTACGAGAACCAATTTGCTCCTCATGTGTATCTGCACACCTGGAGTCTTGCCGTTGAAATGCACTTTTATGTGCTCTGGGGTTTGTGCGCCTGGCTGCTTGCTTGCATGAGCAAAACAATTAGAAGCTACAAGGTAAAGATTGCTGGAGCTTCCCTGGTGCTGTTGGTCGCTACTTACTTGGCGATGGCCACCGGCGCCCAAAACTCCACGAATCTTTCTATCCAGTATTTCTCGACGCAAACACACGTGTTCCCCTTCTTTATCGGTGCGCTTTTATCGTGTGTTGCAGGAATTGCCCAGACAGGCGAGCTCTTTGACCAGCTTGAGCAGAAGCTTTCTACTCAGCTAACGCTTGTGGGCCTTGTGGCAAGCTGCGGTGTTCTCGTCTTTTTGAGCGTCTTCATGCACTTCGAGGACCTCTTTACGTACACCTTTGGTTTCCTTTTCGCCTCGCTTGCAGCAGCCGCAATGATTTTCTTTGCTCGCATGTTGCATCAAAAAACCGAGGGTATCAACGAGCCTGGCATCGTTTCTTTTGTGGCAGATACCAGCTACGGCGTGTATCTGTTCCACTGGCCTTTGTACATTATTTTTGCCGAGAAGGTCGATCCAGTCCTGGCTGCACTCCTAACCCTGGTGCTTTCGTTTGTATTTGCAAGTTGCTCGTTCTATGTGCTTGAGCCAGCGTTGGCAGGGAAGTCTCCAGAGATCTTCTCGCGCATCAAGCTTGATGGTCAGAAGGTTTTGCGAGGTACCGGCCTTGCGCTTATTCCTTTTGCTGCGGCCGTTGCCTTTATTGCGCTAACCGCTCCACAGCTTAGCGATTTCCAGAACGATCTGCTGCTCAATGCTTCGTTGCAGGAGCAGAGTACCATGACCATGACTCGCAAGTATGCGGATACCTCGCAGGCAAGCAACTACAACGTTGTTGAGGGAGTCACCTACATTGGCGATTCTGTTTCGCTGCGCGCTCGTTCTTACTTGCAGGATGCGCTGCCCGATGCTCAAATTGACGCTTCTGTTAGTAGAAACGTGGCGATGGGCGTAGATTTGTTGCAGTCTGCGATCGATAACAACACCCTCTACCAGGACGTTGTTGTTGCCCTGGGCACCAACCCTGTTGGTGGCTCCGATGCGGTTGATAAGATTGTGGACATGCTGCCGCGCGGACATCGTCTGATTTTTGTCACTCCGTATGACGGTAGAAACTCCGATCCAAATGCTGGTGCAAATGCCATCCGTGCTCATGAGCTTGAGCTTGCTCAGCAGTACGACTTCATTACCATTGCGGATTGGGCACAGATTGCTCAGGATAATCCTGACATTTGGGCAGGTACTGATTACGTTCACTTTGGCTCTGATTCAGATTCCATTAATCGAGGCGGTACCCTGTACGCGCAGATGGTCAAAGACGCCGTAGATAAAGCAAACCAGGGCCACGTAAAACCATAATTCAGCTGCGTTTATCCGGGTCTACCTGCGCTTAGTTGCGTCCAGATGCACCTAGCTGCGCCTAGCTGCGCCGTTATTTCCCCGGTCTGGTCGTGACGGTGTTCTTGCTGGTGACATATGGCGTGATTACGCTGGATATCTAGGAGATTTGGACCCTTTGCGGTGAGTTGTTCGGCGCAAGTCGTCTGGTATGAGGCATCTGACACAAGCTATGATCAACGATTTATGGGATGATTCATTTCTGCGTATAAACATGGTCTAATATACGGAATTATGAATATCATCATATAAATAATTTAACTACTGCTATTTTCAAGCCTTCAACAACACACCTATGTCAGATAATCTGCTAAATCCGGGGCGAAAAACACACCTAAGTCAAATAATCTGCAAGATATAGAGGTTTTGGGTGCAATGTATACGCTTTTTGAGCAGATTATCTGCCATAGGTGTGTTTTCGCATCCGTGTCTCGCACCCGCGCGCCTCGTGACGCGCTCGCGCACCCCGCAGCGCACCCGCGCGCCCTCTTTTCCTGCTCCTTCTGCGGTGGAGTCCTTTCAATATTTCATTAGAATGGATATGTGAATATTTCATCTGACAGCCCCTTAAGGAGGAGCACATGGCAGAGTTTGTCTATCAGATGTACAAAGCCCGCAAAGCTGTCGGCGAGAAGGTCATCCTTGATGACGTCACCGTCGGCGTGTACCCTGGCGCAAAAATCGGCGTCGTGGGTCCAAACGGAATGGGAAAGTCCACCCTGCTCAAGGTTATTGCCGGCATGGAGGACGTCTCTAACGGCGAGGCAAAGCTTACCCCAGGTTACACCGTTGGCCTGCTCCAGCAGGAGCCGCCGCTGGATGAGACCAAGACGGTCAAGGAGAACATCGAGCTTGCCTTCGGTGACCTGCTTGCCAAGATTGCGCGCTTCAACGAGATTGGCGTTGAGATGGGTAATCCTGACGCCGATTTTGACGCCCTGATGGCAGAGATGGGCCAGCTCCAGACCGAGATTGACGCAGCTAACGGCTGGGATCTGGACAGCCAGCTCTCTCAGGCAATGGACGCTCTCCAGTGCCCAGACCCAGACTCTCCCGTCACCCATCTCTCTGGTGGCGAGAAACGCCGTGTAGCCCTGTGTCGTCTGCTTCTCGAGGCACCTGACCTGCTGCTTCTTGATGAGCCCACCAACCACCTTGACGCGGAATCGGTGCTCTGGCTTGAGAAGTTCCTGCACGATTACCCCGGCGCTGTCATGGCCGTCACGCACGATCGCTATTTCCTCGACGACGTCGCCGAGTGGATCTGCGAGGTTGACCGCGGACAGCTCTATCCTTATGAGGGCAACTACTCAACTTACCTGGAGAACAAGGCAGCTCGCCTTGAGGCTCAAAACCAGCAGGACGCCAAGCGCGCAAAGAAAATGCGCGCTGAGCTGGAGTGGGTTCGTTCGTCTCCTAAGGCTCGCCAGGCAAAGAACCGCGCGCGTCTTGATCGCTATGAGCAGATGGAAGCAGAGGCTCGTGCGTCCAAGAAGCTCGACTTCACCGAGATCCAGATTCCTGTGGGTCCGCGTCTGGGCCAGAAGGTCCTGGAGGCCGATCACATCCACAAGGCCTTTGGCGACCGCGTTCTTATCGACGACCTCTCGTTTAGCCTGCCAAGAAACGGCATTGTTGGCGTGATTGGTCCCAACGGTGTTGGTAAATCCACGCTGTTCAAGGCTATTGTTGGCCAGGAGGAGCTTACTTCCGGCACGCTTGAGATTGGCGAGACGGTTCAAATTTCTTACGTTGACCAGCTCAGGCAGGGAATCGATCCAGATAAAACTATCTGGGAGGTTGTCTCCGACGGCAATGATTTCATCAAGGTAGGAGACACCGAGATTCCAAGCCGCGCTTATGTAGCCAGCTTCGGCTTCAAGGGACCTGATCAGCAGAAACGTGCTGGCGTCCTTTCTGGTGGCGAGAGAAACCGTCTAAACCTAGCTCTAACGCTTAAGCAAGGAGGAAACCTCCTGCTTCTGGACGAGCCTACCAACGACCTCGATATTGAGACACTTGAGAGTCTTGAGGATGCGCTTGAGCGCTTCCCAGGATGTTCTGTAGTAACCAGCCATGACCGCTGGTTCTTGGACCGCATTGCTACGCACATCCTTGCGTGGGAGGGCGACGACGAGAATCCAGGTAAGTGGTTCTGGTTTGAGGGCAACTTTGAGGCATACCAAGCCAATCGTATTGAGAGACTTGGCCAAGAGGCTGCTCGTCCTCATCGCATCCACCGCAAACTTACCCGCGACTAACGTATAGGTGGCGCAAGCGCAGCGCATTTAAATAGAAGATAAAAATAGTAACCATTTTTATCATTAAGATTTTGTGCAATCTGTTTAAGAGACTAACAACTGGGTATCAAAAATGAGAAGCCAAAGAGCTTCTCATTTTTGAGAAAAAGTTACGAGGAAAGAGAAGAACATGGCACTTGACACAAACGTTGGTAACATCCTTAATCTGCAGATCAACAAAGAGTTTTATTCCGCATATCTCTATCTGACCTTTGCAGATTTCTATGAGGAGCAGGGCCTGAAGGGCTTTGCAAACTGGTATGTCATCCAGTCTCAGGAAGAGCTTGCTCACGCACGTATCCTTCGTCGTTACCTGCTTGATAACGATTGGACTCCTACCATGGAGGCAATCGCAAAGCCAGACCTTACCTTCTCCAAGGTAGTTGAGCCAATTAAGGCAGCATACGAGCACGAGCAGTTCATTACCGCAAGCATTAACGAGTGCTATGCCGTTGCTCAGAAGGCAAACGATTTCCGTACCATGCAGCTGCTTGACTGGTACGTTAAGGAGCAGGGTGAGGAAGAGGCAAATGCTTCCGATCTTCTCAAGGCAGTAGAGCTCTTTGGTGGAGATCCAAAGAACCTGTATGACCTTGACCGCGAGAATGCTGCTCGCGTTTACGTCGCACCAACTATGCCAATGTAAGCGGCAGCTCGTTTGCAGCTTAAACGCTACAGTGGAGTTTCAATAGCCTCTGATTTGTTCGAAGAGGAACCTGATAGCTCAGCAAAGATGGCACCGCCTATGATGCAGGCGGTGCCTATTATTTTGAGAAGACCAAAAGGCTCGCCAAGGATAAGTGCCGAGAAAATAACTGCAGATAGTGGCTCAAGGTAGCCAAAGACTGCCACGCGCTGAACTGGAATCTTGGTAAGTTGTGGGAAATACAAAAATGATCCAAGGCCTGTGTTAAAGAGGCCGATGGTCAAAACGGCCAGCCAGTTTACCGACGCTGGATTTGCGGGCAGTTCAATGCCATGGAATACAACAGTAACCAGAGCAACAATAGCGCAGCCAATGCCCAGTTGAATGCTGGTGCCTTCAATACCAGAAACATCTTTGAGCTGCCTGTTACAAATAACCATGACGGCATAAAGAACAGCAGAGAGAGCGCCTAGAAGAAGACCAACTGGCGAGAGGTTCAGTCCAACTCCATAGCCAATAATAAGGGCAGCTCCAATAACAACTACAAGAAAGCCAAATATCTTTTTAGCAGTGAGTTTCTCGCCAAATAAAAGGGGAGAGAGCGCCATTACAATAACGGGACCGCAGTAATACTCAAGTGTTGCAATACCAACGCCTACCAGGTGATACGCCTCAAAAAGGAAGGTCCACTGAAGACCCAAGGCAATGCCTGATCCAATGAGTGCCTGGAAGTCCTTGGGGTAGTTTTGAATGGTAAAAGCTTCTTTATGCACAAGTTTAACCGCGAGCAAAAAGAGCGTGCCCAAAAGCATACGGAAGAAGACAATTTGGTAGCTAGGAAGATTGATAAAGCTTGCAACGATTCCGTTAGAACCGCAGATGATAAGCGCAATTAGGTAGAGCACGGTAGGTTTAAATGTGGCGTCTCTCATCGGCTACTCGCAAATTTCTGTATCCACGGACTGTGGAATTCTGTCGTTACAAATTACCTGGTAGAACAGTTTTTCTTGCTCTCGTTGATCGGAGGTCTGACCAAGCATCCACATAGTTTTTGCAACCAGGGCTTCGGTAGTCATATCGTCTCCAGAGAGAACGCCGGGCATATCTTGATAGGTTCTACCGACCTCATATACACCCAGGTCAAGACCCTCTTCAGGAACTTGTGTGGTAATAACTACAGTGCGACCAGACGCAATCCAATCGGTGATAGCTTCCTCAAAAGAGCCGTCGTATGAGGGGATGCCGCCAATACCAAAGGTTTCAAGCACAATGGCGTCGTAGTCATTCTTCAGAAGGTAGAAGATAGATGGATTAAGCTCAGGGGTCAGTTTAAGCACAATGACACGCGTATTGAGCGTTTCATAGGTTGTAAGACCGCCATCTACCTGCTCTTCATTTGGCGCACTACGAATAATCTTGTTGCCACGGATATGGGCAAGCGGTGGATAATTCATGCTCGTAAATGCATTGAAGCTCAGTGTGCGCTGTTTATGAGCGCGGGTGCCGGCAATAACCTCGTTGCCAAAAACCACCACGACTCCGGCGCTTCTGTCGTCGAGCGCGTAGAGAACGGAGTGGTAGAGGTTAAGTTTGGCGTCGGTAAACGGATTTGCCATTGGCTGTTGAGAGCCTGTGAGCACAATGGGTTTCTCGCTATTTTGAATCAGGTAGGAGAGGGCAGCGGCAGTATAGGCCATGGTATCGGTGCCGTGAAGGATAATAAAGCCGTCGTAGGCATCGTACGACTCAATAATGGCGTCTCTGATCTGGAGCCAATTTTGAGGGCGCATATTGGTGCTGTCGATATTCATGACTTGTTTGAAATCAAATTCACAGAGGTCATGAACAAGAGGGACGTTGGCTAAAAGCTCTTCTCCTGAAAGTGAGGGAGCCAAGCCCGATTCAGTGGAAACAGAAGCAATAGTTCCCCCTGTTGCCATCAGTAAAAGTTTCTTCACACGTCCCCCATGAACTCCAATTGTGCAGACTTTACAGAAAATCAGTCTGTATAGCGCTTTATTGTAACGGGATAGATGCTTTTCAAGGCGAGAAAAGCAAAGTCGGTGTATTCTTTTTTCGGTAAACGAATCTTTTAGCAAGGATTGTTGATGGCAGAGAACAACCTCTTTGGCTTTGGTAAGAAAAAGCGTCCAGCTCAAGTTCCACCTACTGTCTCTCGTAATGGGGAGTCTTCTACTTCTCCACGTGAGGTACGAGGTCGTCACGCAGCTGTTGGAAGCCGTGCACAGGCGCAGCGTAGGATGACGCAAGATCGCCCAACAAATCCCGTTAACCATGCCCGTGCAGATGCCGCCCGTACACGTGGTCGAGCAAGAACTGCTTACGGCAATCACTATGGCACGCTTAACCCCAGAGATGAAGCTCAGGCAGCATATGCGGCTAGAAGACGTCGTTCTTCTCGCATGAGACTGGGTCGTGTGGCGCTGGCGGTATTGCTTGCAGCCATCATTCTGTGGGTAGTGTTTACGCTGGTAAGTTCATGTAGCCCAGGAGGCGCTTTTGCGCATGCTCAGGCGCTTGATCCTACCGTTACCCTGACTGGTTCCGTGAAAGTCGGATAGCCTTACGGGCTGCGGCGTGACTGTGGAGCGTCCAGTAGTTTCGATGTGTAAGTTTCTACTTTGGACTCTTACTTGTAGAGACGCGTGAGAAGTCCAAATTCAAATCAACTGAACCGGTAATACCGTCAACTTGTCCTGTTGAGGTGTATTGCCATATCAAAAAGTTAAAGTTTACGTCTGGTTGATCAACGTATTGCGCCAGCCAAATGGGCTCGTCAAGCGAGACCAGGTCAAAGCGATTTAGATCAACTTTGTTGCCATACACAATAACGCGGTATCCCGCTTCTTGAATAGTGGTGCAAAACGCGCGCGCAATTGCGTTAGTTTCTGCGGGGGAAAGGTTGTCGGCGCGGCCGCTGTAATCGGGAGAAGGCTCCAGATCAAACGCAACAGGAAGAGCAAGCTTTGTAACTCCTGCTTCTCTTAGCTGCTGCAAAACAAAAGCAGCTTCCTCACGAGCTTCTTCTACGTTAATAGCCTGCGAGAAGAAGTACACGCCTACATCAAGACCAGCGCTTTGCGCACCCTTTAGATTGGTCTCAAACAGCTCATCCGCGTGAATACTACCCTCGGTGGAGCCGCGGTAGCCAATGCGAAGCATGGCAAACTGAATGTTATCGGCAGCAACGGCCTCCCAGTCAATAAACCCCTGGTGAGAAGAGACGTCAACGCCCGTGCGTGTGAGCTCTTCTCCGTCCACCACATAATGCGCACGTCCCGTTGCATCATAGGTGAGGTTTTCCCACTCATAGGGGACTTCGTTTTTGATGATCAGGTTGTTGTCAAAAGAGAGGGAGAAAAGTCCCTGGCACGATTGCAACAATGCCAGCACAAATACAATGGCCAGCGTAATGAGTCCCCAGGTAACAACAGGATTATTCTGGGAATTTTGCTCAAGTATATGCATCGCCCGCTGCTTACGTTTTGAAGCGTTTGCAGAAGCAGGTGTATGTTTAGTTTTAGAACGAGTCGTAGAGTTTCTCGTTTTCTTGCTTTTATGTGAGCTCTTAAAAATCACTGGTGAAAGAATTGTCCTTGTTCAAAAATTGGCTCGCAACACACGTTAATGCCCAGCTTGTGATAGATGGACTCGTCATCGCTTGGAATAATTGACGAGAAATACGCGTCGCATCCATGGAGTAGTTGGGTGGCATCAACGGCTTTTCCGGCCAATGGATTGGTGATTGAGCTGATAGAGAGTGCAATAAGCATCTCGTCAGCACAGAGGCTGGTGCGAGCCAGCTTAAAGTTGTTCTCTTTTAGTGCGCAAATAGGCCTTAAGACCTCATCCGAGACAATAAACGTCTTCTTCTCAATACCAACTACGTATTTGAGGGCGTTGAGCAAAAGCGACGCTGGCGCACCTAAAAGCTCCGAAGTCTTGCCGGTAATAATGGTGCCGTCAGGCATAACCATAGCGCCCGCAAGCTTTCCTGTCTCTTCTGCTTTATGCAAACAAGCTGCATGAGCTGGCGAGAAGTTCTGGTCAACGTTAACGTCTTTCATCAAAAGATTAATCTTTGTGAGTTCACGCTCACCCATACCAGTACGCTCGAGTTTCTCGGCAGCCCTAAACCACCTGCGTACAATCTCTGCTTTGGAAGCTTCCTGGCAAACCTCATCATCAATAATGCAGTTGCCAACCATATTGACACCCATATCGGTTGGAGACTGATACGGGCTGGTACCTGCGATTTTCTCCATCATGGCCTTGAGCACAGGAAAAGCCTCAACGTCGCGGTTGTAGTTAACGGTAACCTTGCCGTGAGCTTCAAGGTGATATGGATCGATGATGTTGTTGTCGCCCAAGTCTGCTGTAGCTGCCTCGTAGGCAACGTTTACGGGGTGCTTGAGCGGAAGGTTCCAAACGGGGAACGTCTCAAACTTTGCATAACCTGCGCGGACTCCACGGGCGTTCTCGTTGTAGAGCTGCGAGAGGCAGACAGCAAGCTTGCCTGAGCCAGGACCAGGTGCTGTAACAACTACCAGAGGATGCGTAGTCTTTACGTACTCGTTTTTACCGTAGCCCTCCGCCGAGACGATCAGGTCAATATTGGAGGGGTAGCCCTCAATGGGGTAGTGGCGGTACACGGCAATGCCCATGTTTTCTAGGCGCGCACGATAGGCCTTTGCCTTTGGCTGACCAGAGTACTGCGTAATGACAACACCGCCAATGGCAAGGCCACGAGCACGGAAGATATCCATAAGTCTTAGCACGTCATCGGCATAGGTAACACCAATATCGCTTCTGCGCTTGCCGTTTTCAATGTCGTTTGCGTTGATGGCAAAGACAACCTCTGCCTCGTGAGCAAGCTGCTGAAGCATCTGAGCTTTTGCATCTGGAGCAAATCCAGGGAGGATGCGAGAAGCGTGGTTGTCGTCGAGCAGCTTACCACCAAACTCAAGGTAGAGCTTGCCACCAAATTCACTGATACGCTGGTGGATTCGATCCGCCTGCATAGTGATGTACTTCTCGTTATCAAAGCCGATACGCATGCGTCCTCCTGCCAAGATTTACTGTAGAAATTGTATCATCAAGCGCAGACTTCCTATACGCTATAAGCTATACAGAAAACAAATAAACAACCAAGGAGTTGTGTATGGATAGCAAGTTTTCACAAACACCTTCTCGTGGCGAGAAGTTCAAAGAGCTGGCACTGAGTGCCTTGCGTGCATTTGGTTATGGTTGTCTTACAGCAGCTGGAATGAGTGCTGTTATCTTTGCATTTGCGTACTTTACCAGCGGTATGGATATGTTTACGGGCATCGACTGGGTGCGTCGTGTTATGTACGTCATTTCTTCTTTGGGAATTATTGCTTGCGGCGTTGGTCTGCTCTTTAGCGGAAAAGAGTACGAGGACCGTCAGATGGGCTTTACGCGCGATATTGATGACCCCATCAGCCTTAAAGAAGGAAAGCTTGATCCTCGTATTTCAAAAATCGAGACCAATCACCTTTCTTGGCAGGCAGCAATCCTTTATGCCTCAATTGGTATGTTTGTAGTTACCACTATCTTTGACGAGGTTATGAGCCACACCTTCTTGATGTAAGTCTGTAGCTCTACCAGCAATAAATACACTAGTACAGAGGTAGTTCTCCCGTTAAGGGGTCAATGTCTTCTGCAGCAAGCGGCTCAAACGCCAGGCAGGTAAATGTTGGCTCTCCATGAAACTCGGTAAAGCCCGCGTCCCTAATAAGGGCCACAACAAAGCCACGAGCTTTTCCTTCAGCTGCAAGCTCAAGCAACGCTTCTTCAGAATCAACGTAGACGCATACCTTTGCAACGCCAGCATCAAACCAGTTAGTGATTGCAGAGGTATCTTCGTCAGCATGGTCCAAATAGACCCAATTCTGATCATCGGTAACACGAACCTGATCAAGTCGACGCTCTTTTGCAAGTGCCATCAGCGTGGCTTCAACACATGCATGGCTTGCCTGAGCGGCAATTTTACCTTTTCGCATCTTAAGATCGCGACGAATAACAATCATTTGTTTTGATTTATATGAAGAACTTGGCATGAAAAACCTTTCTAGAAACTGAGTGCTAAGTGTACCATTCACGGCTTTCCGATTTTTGTCGCAAGTAAATCTCGAAGGATCAAAAAGGCTCTCTAAAACCAAGAGCGGCGAGAAGAACGTTGAATGTTCAGCTTGTTACATCAATAAGTTAAATAACGGCACCTGAGTAGAAAGTTGATTCTTGTCTATGTTGCTATGGTTGACTGAGGAGGTGTCTATGAGAGAGTTGGTTATTTTTGTCATGTATATCTGGGCTTCAATATCGGATATGCGAAATCGCACTATTCCAAATAGAATCCCTATTTTGCTCGTTATTTTATGGCCTATTTGGCTTGCCGCAAATGAAAAACCCGCTGAGTTACTGATGAATGCATTATGGAGTGAGCTCTTTGTTATATGTGTACTGGTTACAGTAGGTATAGTTACAAAATTTATAGGTCATATGTCTTCTCTGGGAGGGGGAGATATTAAACTAATTCTCTCAACATGCCTTTATCTTGAAATAAAAGAGACATTTGTCTTTTTATTTTTAGCAAATATTTTAGGTGTTATGTTTTCTTTTCTGTTCTTTATTTGGCGTAAATTTTTAAAGAGAGAAGACAGAAATAAAAAAGAAGTTACCAGTTCAAATAGTATATTTACGTATACATTTCCTTTTGCACCATTTCTTGGATTTGGTGTGGCACTTGCGGTATTTTTACGCTAAAATCGGGAAGTGTTATATGAATTTAAAAAATTCTTCTAATTCCCGAATATATAAAAAGTTTTTTCTGCTATCAATAGTTTACACGTTGCGTTGAGAGATTGAGTTCCCCCAACACTCAATTTCATCGCTAAATGGCCCCGACCATTTAGTTTTCTCGATATGCGAGGCAACGTATGCCATGGAGGCAGGACGACTATTAACGTGGTCGCACACATGTCGCCCTGCCTCATGGCAATCTCTTTAGAGCTGTTCGCTCTGTCTTTGATATACCCATTATTTCAAGTGCTTAAAAGTAATAATTACGGCAACTAAGCTATTTTCCTGCGGTTTTATACGTGTCAGAAACAAGCTGCATGGATCATCCAAAAGCTTAAAAGCCAGACGGCATAGAACTGCCTCCCATTTCTTGGACATAAGAAATGGGAGGTAGTTCATATGCAGGTGATTATGATTCTGCAGCGTGTTAGCGTCGGCTTTTAGGCCTGGCGCACAAAATAGCGCAGCTTTGGTAGGTTTTGCCGAAGAATCGACATGTTCCTAATCAAGATAGCCAGGCAGCTAGGCGGTCACACTACCTGATATGCATCTCTATGCATAAACTTCATCTAATATGCTTAAACATGA
>CAUVJF010000031.1:0-15242 GCA_963552125.1 uncultured Atopobium sp. | reverse complement strand
TATCACCAGCCTTGGCCAGAGTTTGACCCAGAGCAGGCAAAGAGCAATACCGTTGAAATTGCTGTTCAGCTTAAGGGCAAGGTTCGCGCTCGCATTGAGGTTGCTGCCGATGCTTCTGAGGAAGAGCTCACTGCAGCCGCAACTGAGGCAATTGCCGATCAGCTTGAGGGTAAAGAGATTAGAAAAGTCATTGTTGTTAAGGGCCGACTTGTGAATATCGTTGCTTAACAGCAAAAACACTTGACGAGAAGCCCTTTATCTCGTAAGATATCTCTAAACGTAGTTGTTATTAGTTGGAAGTGGGGTTGAGTTTTGACCCCGCTTCCTTTCTGTATGTAGATGAGGAGGTCAAATGCAAAACGAAGGTGCAACACAGAAAATCTTGTCCGCACTAGAGCAGGCTGCACTCAATCACCACATTGATATTGTTGATGTTGAGATTGTTGGTTCTTCTAAGAATCCTGTGGTCAGAGTAAGAATTGACCATGATGATGAGACAGCAGAGACCATTTCTCTTGATGAAGTTGCTCAAGAAACATCATGGATCTCAGAGACCATAGATGAGCTTGATCCATTCCCAGCATCATTTACCTTGGAGGTTTCTTCTCCAGGAATGGCTCGTCCGCTTCGCCGCGCAAAAGACTTTGAGCGCTTTGCAGGAGAAGAGATTCAGCTTCAGACTACCGCCACAGAGGGACGCCGTAAATTTACCGGCAAACTCTTGGGCATTGAGGGTACAACTATCTCAATCCAGACAGAAGATGAGGTCTGTACTGTTGATTTGTCTGAGTTAAAGAAGTGCGTTATTAAACCAGTTTTTGATTTCTCGGCCTCAGCCAAGAAGTAGATAGAGAGGATTATTCATGGCATCTGAAATGATGGAAGCTTTGATGTTGCTTTGCCAGGAGAAGCACATCGATGAGTTGTATCTTCTGGACCGTTTGGAGCAGTCTCTGGCAAAAAGCTATGCTGACGTCCTCCATCTTGATTTTGGCGCCCGTGTCACCATTGATAGGGCTACTGGTCGTGTCTACGTCTATGAGCTTGTCCCTAAGGGCGAGCCAGATGAGGAGACCGGTTTGTACACCGAGTTTGACGAGGTTGATGTAACTCCTCCAGATACCAGCCGTATTGCTGCACAGCATGCTAAGGCAGAGATTAAGACCCTTGTGCGCAATGCCGCCCGTGCTCAGATTTATGATGAGTTCCGTGGCCGCATTGGTGACATCATCACAGGTACTGTTCTTCAGTCCACTCCTGATTTCACCATCATTAAGATTCGTGAGGGTGTTGAGGCAGAGCTTCCACACTTTGATCAGCGCCGTTTCCCTGATGAGCGCGATGAGCGTCCAGCAGGCGAGCGTTACCTTCACAACCAGCGCATTAAGGCAATTATCGTAGACGTTCGCGATCCTAATGCAACTCAGCCAGCAGTTCGTGGTGAGCGTCAGCGTCCACCAATTGTTGTTTCTCGTACCCACCCAGATCTTATTCGTCGTCTCTTTGAGCTTGAGGTTCCAGAGGTTTATGACGGTGTTGTAAGCATCCGCTCCATTGCTCGTGAGGCTGGCGTTCGCTCCAAGATTGCTGTTTCTTCCGTTGACGAGCGCCTTGATCCAGTTGGTGCTTGCGTTGGTCCTAAGGGCAGCCGTGTTCGCACCGTAGTTTCTGAGCTCCGTGGAGAGCGCGTTGACGTTGTGCCTTGGTTTGACGATGCTGCTCGTTGCGTTGCGTCTGCACTTTCACCTGCACGCGTTTCTCGCGTTATTGTTGATGGTGCTACAGGACACGCAACTGTTATTGTTCCTGATGATCAGCTGTCTTTGGCAATTGGTAAAGAGGGCCAGAATGCTCGCCTTGCTGCTCGCCTAACTGGTCTTCACATTGACATCAAGAACGAATCCCTTGCTGCAAGCATTCTGAACAACCTTCCTGAGGTTGTTGAAGAGACTGTTGACGAGGAAGAGATTGCTCATCGTTGTAAGTATGTGAGCCCTAACGGAACTCCTTGCCGCAATATGGCAAGACCTGGTTCTGATTTCTGTGGCATTCATGATGACATGGAGAATGCAGAGATTTCTTCTGATCCAGACTCACTGATCTAGTCAACTACCTGTAACTATCCCGTCAACCGGAAGGTTTTCATATATGGCAAAAATGCGTGTACATGACCTTGCCAAAGAATATGGTATGCAGAGCAAGGAATTGCTCGAGCACCTTGCGGACATGAAGATTCCTGCAAAGTCTGCTTCTTCTACGCTTGAAGACGCATATATCTCTATTGTTCGTAAGAAACTCCAGCCTATTATGGAGGCTCGTGCCGCTGAAATCGCAGCTCAGAAGGCTGCTGAGGAAGAGGCTGCTGCCAAAGAGGCAAAGGCTGCTGCGGAGGCAGCAGAGGCTGAGCGACTTGCTGCAGAGGCAAGGCGTGAGGCTGAGCGTGCAGAGGAAGAGAAGAAGCGCGCAAAAGAGGAGGCTGCTCGCAAGAAAGAAGAGGAGCGCCGCCGCGCTGAGGAAGAGAAGAAGCGTCTTGAGGCCGAAGAGGCTGAGCGTAATCGCGTAAAGGATACTGCTCCTAAGGCCGCTCCTTCTTTCAATAACCTGCTTGACCAGATTGCTCAGCAGGAAGAGGTATTGAAGCAGCAGGCAGCGGAGTCCGCTGCTCAGAAGAAGGCTGAGAAGGGACCTAGAAACCACGCTCGCGCTAATGCAAGCGAGGCAAGTGGCGCTCCTTCTCGTCATAACTTCAAGAATGAGCGCGATGACGCTTCCATGTCTGATGAGCGTCCAAATGGTAAGCGTAAGAAGAACCGTCGTGGCGGAGATGACGGAGAAGACCGTTATAGCCGCATGGCGCGTGAGGCTGAGGCTTACAACAGAAGCCGCGTTTTAGATGAGGCTCGCGTTGCTATTGAAGAGGCAAGCCGTGAGTCCACTGGTCGCCGTAAAAAGCGCAAAGAGCGTCGTCAGAAGCAGGCTGCAGAGGCTGCTATGGAGCAGCGTATTGAGGAAGCACTTGCAAACGACCAGGATATTTCCCAGCTTGATACCGTAAAGGTTCCTCAGGGTTCTACTGTCTCTGAACTTGCTGAACTTCTTGGCGTTCCTGCAAATGACATCATTAAGCGCCTGTTCCTGCTTGGCAATCCTCTGACGCTTACCGAGACCATGTCTGATGAGCTTATTGAGATTGTTGCTGATGACCTTGGTCGCCAGATTAAGATCATGTCCAAGGAGGAGGAGAATTCCTTCACCTTCTACGATGATCCTAAGGATTTGAAGCCACGTCCTCCAGTAGTCACCGTCATGGGTCACGTTGACCACGGTAAGACATCACTCCTGGACGCAATCCGTCACACCGGCGTTGCAGCTGGTGAGGCTGGTGGTATTACACAGGCAATCGGTGCTTCTCAGGTCACCATTAACGGCCGTGAGATTACCTTCATCGATACCCCAGGTCACGAGACCTTTACCGCTATGCGTGCTCGTGGTGCAAAGGTCACCGATATTGTCATTCTGATTGTTGCTGCAGACGACGGTGTTATGCCTCAGACCATTGAGTCTATCAACCACGCAAAGGCTGCTGGCGTTCCAATTGTTGTTGCTGTTAACAAGATTGATAAGCCAGGTGCGGATCCTACCCGTGTTCGTCAGGAGCTCACCGAGTACGGTGTTATTCCTGAGGAGTGGGGCGGACAGAACATGTTTGTTGACATTTCCGCTAAGCAGAATTTGGGCATCGATGATCTTCTCGAGACCATTCTTTTGCAGGCAGATGTCCTTGAGCTGAAGGCCAATCCAGACACCTTTGCATCTGGTAACGTTCTTGAGGCTAAGCTTGACCGTGGTCGCGGCTCTGTTGCTACTGTTCTGGTTACACGCGGTACGCTCCACATCGGCGACGCTCTTGTTGCTGGTATGGCATTTGGACGCGTCCGTGCCATGCTTGATCCTAAGGGCAACGCAGTTACTACCGCTGGTCCTTCTGATGCAGTTGAGATTCTTGGTTTGCAAACCGTTCCTGGCGCAGGCGATGAGTTCCGCGTCTTCCAGGAGGAGCGCGATGCTCGTGAGCTTGCTGATCAGCGTGCTCTTAAGGCTCGTATTGAAGAGCAGAACCGTGTTAAGCACGTCACCCTCGAGAACCTCTTTGACACCATGGCTGACCGTGACGTCAAGGAGCTCAACCTCATCATCAAGGCTGACGTTCAGGGCTCCATCGAGGCTCTCCAGGATTCTCTGGACAAGATGGATCAGTCCGAGGTTCGTATCAGCACCATCCACTCTGCTGTTGGTGGCATTACCGAGACAGACGTTGTTCTCGCTGACGCATCCAACGCAATTATCATTGGCTTTGGCGTCCGTCCAGATGCAAAGGCTAAGCTTGCTGCAGAGCGCGTAGGTGTTGAGATTAGAACGTATAGCGTTATCTACAAGGCAATCGAAGAGATTGACGCAGCTCGTATTGGTATGCTTAAGCCAACTGAGCAGGAAGTCCAGACCGGCGTTGCTGAAGTTCGCGATACCTTCAAGGTACCTAAGGTTGGTATTGCTGCCGGCTGCATGATTTCGGAGGGCGAGATTTCTCGCGACGATAACATCCGCCTCATCCGTGACGGCTTTGTTGTCTACGATGGAAAGATTGCATCGCTCAGGCGCTTCAAAGACGACGTTAAGAGCGTTAAATCCGGCTACGAATGCGGTATTGGCCTTGAGAACTTCCAGGACATCAAGCCTGGAGACCAGCTCGAGGGCTATCGCATTGAGCAGGTGGCTCGTACCGAGTAAGAAGGGACAGCATGAAACAGAATCAGTTTTCTCGTCGTACTAATGAGATTGCTCGAGAAAAGCTCAGCTGGATCCTTTTGTTTGAAATTTCCGACCCTGATCTCCAGCTTGTGACTGTCACAAGCTGCGAGGTCTCGGTCGATAAGTCCTTTATGCGTGCCTATGTAAGCTGTGAGCCTGATCGCTACGAGAAGGTCCTTGCAGCCCTAAAGCGTGCTAAGGGTAGGATTCGCTCGCTTTTGGGCCACGCGCTGAACTGGCGTGTAACCCCTGAGCTTGATTTCAAAATTGATACCACTACCGATGAGGCTGAGCGTATTGCTCAAGCCCTTGAGGTTGTTCCACCAACGCTTGGTGTTGAGAAAGACGAGTTTGGATACCCTCTAGCTTCTGATGAAGAGAATTCTGACGAGGAGGCGTAAGTAAGTGACGTCACTGAATACAAAAGTCAGTCGTCCAGAGTTTGACGAGGTTATAGCTCTGATTGAGCAGGCCTCGTCAATCGTTGTTTGCGCACATACTTCTCCTGATGGAGATGCGATTGGCTCTGGATTAGCACTTTCTTCCATTATTCAGAGAAGATGGCCTGGCAAAACTGTCACCAATCTTTTGGCAGATGCTGATGGGGAAGTACCACGTATTTACAAGTTTCTTGATGGTACTGAGAGTTTTGTCCCTGCAAATAAGTACGAGGGAACTCCAGATCTTTTTATCTGCGTAGATCTTTCTACTGCAGGTCGTCTGGCTGATGCAGAAACGCTGATGGAGCGCTCTAAGACGGTAGCAGTGCTTGACCATCACCCTTATAACAACGTGTATTGGAACGCAGGACTCGTGCGTCCTGATGCGGCGGCAACTGGCGTCATTATCACCGAGTTTGCCTGTCATTTAGGCGCAGAACTTATTCCATCTGAGGCACAATGTCTTATGTGTGCGCTGGTAACTGATACTGGTCGTTTCCAGTACCAAAACGCTGACGGCGAGGCTTTTGAGGTAGCAAGTTTGCTGGTGGAAGCAGGTGCTTCTCCATCTCAGATTGCGCTCCATGTCTACCAGAGTGATCGCTTGGCCTATCTTCACCTTGCCGCAAAGGTTATGGGTCGTATTCGCACCTTTGGTGAGGGTCGCGTTGCCTACAGCTACGTTACTACCGCAGATCTTTCTGCATCAGGTGTTCCTCTGGCAGAGATGGATGGCCTGGTAGATGTTGTGCGCTGTGTTGAGGGAACTGAAATTGCCCTCTTCCTCAAAGAGGTTGACGGCGGAAAAGTTCGCGGCAATCTGCGTTCCAAGTCTCAACTTGATATTTCTGGTGTAGCTCGACAAATGGGCGGCGGCGGACACACTGCAGCCGCAGGCTTTACCGCTGAAGGCACCATTGACGATGTGTTTACCCAGATAGTCCCTCTGCTCATCGATCTTCTCGCCCTTGACAAGGAGTCATAGGTGAAGCGAGGAGCTAGTGGAATTAACGCACTTATTGCTGTTGACAAGCCGCTTGGCTTAACCAGCCATGACGTGGTTTCTCGTGTTCGTCGTGCTTTTGGCGAGAAACGCGTGGGACACGCAGGTACCTTGGATCCTAATGCTAGCGGCGTGCTGATAGTGGGCATTGGACTTGCTACAAAGCTTTTGGGCCTTCTGACGCTTGACCGCAAGGGGTATGTAGCCGACATTTCGTTTGGAGCTCGTACCTCAACCGATGATGCAGACGGTGAGATTGTGGCCACGGCACCTGTCCCAGCGGAGTTGCACGAGGAAGAGTTTGCTCGCGCTGCATGCGCAAAGCTGGTGGGTACTGTAGATCAGCTGCCACCTGCAGTTTCTGCAATTTCAGTTGATGGCAAACGCGCTTATCAGCTTGTTCGTGAAGGTAAGACACCAGAGCTTTCGGCTCGTAGAGTCTCTATTTATGACGCTACTCTTTTGGCGGTGCGCAAACCTTCTACTACGGATGAATCACTGGCATGGACGGTTGCGTTTGATGTTTCTAAAGGCACCTATATCAGAAGTATTGCTCGAGACCTTGGTCAGTCTCTTGGAACAGAGGCTCATATTAGTGGCCTAAGAAGGACATTCTCTGGCCCCATTACGCTTGGTAGCTGCGCTTTATTAGAAGAGCTTGAACAAAGCCCAGCTCAGGTGCTTGAGGCTAAACGCCTTAATCCAACTGAGGTTCTGGGATACCCTGTGCACAGGTTGACTGCAGCAGAATACAAGTGTGTTGAGGTTGGAAAGCGTTTTGGTATTCCAGAAGATCTCTCTGAGATTGCTCATAACTCGCTGGTCAGCCTTGTGTGGAATGATGCTCTTGTGGGAATTTGGACAAGGCAGGGTTCCTGTCTTGTCTGCCAGACTAACTTCTCTCAAGGTATTTTGTGTAAGTAAGGACGCACGTGAACAAGGTAGAACGCATAGCACAATCCGTTTTGTATGGAAGTGAGTTGCCGGCTCCACGTGAGCTTGGTGATGCCGACTTCTATACCTTGCGTTCTGACTGCTACAGGCAGCCTTGCGTGTGTGTGCTTGGTGTCTTTGACGGTCTTCATGAGGGCCACCAAGGGCTTCTCGCCAGCGCAAAAAAGGACGCCGAAGCTCGCAATGTACCACTTGTGGCTGTGACGTTTTTACCAGACCCTGTTGAGGTGCTGTTTGATGGATCTCCTCGGCGGTTGCTCTCGGGAGAAGACAGACTTCGCGCGCTTGCCGCGTGGGGAGTGGATGGCATTCTGGTGCATCACTTTACCCACGAGTTTGCGGCATTGAGTGCTACGCAATACGTTGAGGGTAAGTTGCTTCCAAGCGTCTCGGCCGTGTCCGTTCATGTGGGTTCTGACTTTGGTTTAGGCGCACAAGGAGCTGAAGGAAGCGCGTTGCTCACCTCGCTTGGACACAAACACGGTTTTGAAGTTCATGCTCACGAGCTTTTTTGTTCGGGTGGACAGAAAATTTCTGCCACTCGTATTAGGGGCTTGCTTGAGCAGGGCAAAGTTGAGGAGGCAGCAAGCCTGCTCGGCCGCTGGCACTTTTTAAGCGGTGTGGTCAAGCATGGTCGTGGTCAGGGCACTGGCTTTGGTTTTCCTACGGCAAACGTCGCGCTTGACCTGCATGATTGCATTCCTCAAGACGGCGTGTATGCGTGCTATGTGGTCCATGGCGCAACAGCTTGGCCTGCTGCGGTTAATGTGGGAAAAGCTCCTTCATTTGAGTCTCAAACAGGACCTTTGCTTGAGGCTAATCTTCTAGGTTTTAGCGGTAACTTATATGATTTAGAGGTTCAGACGGTATTTGTGAGGAGACTGAGGGAATCTAAAAAATTTGATTCGCTGGAAGACCTCAAGCAAGCCGTTCGTGGAAATATAGATTGGGTAGCCCAGAATCTGGGTACGACTTCATATAACTTAGAAAGCGGGGAGGTGGAAGATGATAACTGATGAAGATAAAGAGCGTGTAAGACAGGCAACGGACTTTGTCACGCTTGTGTCAGAGACAGTTGAGCTTAAACCTCGAGGTCAGGACTATTGGGGATGCTGTCCCTTCCACCAAGAAAAAAGCCCCTCATTCAAGATAAATCCCTCCACAGGTCTTTGGCACTGCTTTGGCGCTTGCTCCGAAGGCGGAGACGTCTTCAGCTATGTCATGAAGCGAGAAAACCTGGATTTTCCCGATGCCATTAGATATCTTGCTGATAAAGCAGGCATTACGCTTTCAGAAGAGGCCCATGTTTCTAAAGGACCTCGCAAGAATCGTTTGATTGAGTGCCTTACAGAAGCCGAGAATTACTTCCACTCCATGCTTATGCGCGGAAGGGGAGAAGGTCCTGAAGCAGCTCGTAGCTATCTCTCTGGTCGTGGATTTGGAGCAGCTGTCTGTAAGCGCTGGAAGCTGGGATACGCGCCTGGTAGAGGCGCACTTGTGGCACACTTGCGCAAATGCGGATATACCACGCAAGAGATGATTGCTGCCAACCTTGCTGTTGAACGCAATGGTCGCATCAGCGACTGGTTCTATGATCGAGTGATGTTCCCTATCCACGACGAGCAGGGCAGAACCATTGCTTTTGGTGGCCGAATTACTAAAAAGGTAGAAAATGCTCCCAAGTATCTAAATACCAGGGACACTTCCGTCTTTAATAAAGGCAAGCACCTCTTTGCCTACGACGTGGCAAAAGAGACTATTGCAGCTCAGTCTGAGGCCATAATTTGTGAGGGCTACACAGATGTTATTGCCATGCACGAGGCTGGCTTTACTAATACCGTGGCAGCTCTTGGCACCGCATTTACGTCTGAGCATGTCAAGCTTATTGATCGCCAGCGTGCGCGCAAGATTATTTGCATGTTTGATGGTGACGCCGCAGGCCAACACGCTGCCGCGCGTGCTATTAAATTTATCGATAAAACAACCGCTGCGTTTCTTTGCGTTGTTTTGCCAAATAATCAGGACCCCATGGAGTTTCTCGCCGAGTCCGGTGCAGAAAAACTTCGTCCTATCTTAGACTCTGCTCGTCCACTCATGGATTTTGTCTTTGATGCCACAACCGCACAGTTTGATTTATCCGTGCCTGGTGGTCGAGTCAAAGCGCTTGAGGCTTTAGCGTCTCTGTTGGCCCCGCTTAAGACATCGGTGCTGCTGAGCGAGTATGCTCTTCGTGTGTCAGATCTGCTTCATATTGATGTTGAGGAAGCAAAGCGCGCAATTAAAGCTGCTCCTATTCAAGACGATACGTTGGATTCTCGTGCTTCAAAGGCAGCACGCAAACAGCCTCAGAAGAGTGCGGCTAACTCTTCGTACAACTCAAATTCCAAGACTTCAACGTATGTTGACGGTCCTTCATACGATGATGTCCCTCCATATGACGAGGTTCCGCCATATGACGATCCATCTTCATATGGTGTCTCTACTGATGCTTATGTTTCACACGGTTCGCAGGGACTTTCCGCAGAAGACCGCAGACAGGTCAACTCAGAACTTGAGCTCTTAAGCGCTATGGCAACAAATCTGTCCTTGGTGCGAGAGTATCAAGACCGCATTGCAGACTTTGTGTGGGCCGATGCTCGCCATCAAACCATGGCATGGGCAATGCTTGCTACTCCAGAGGGCGCTACACCAGCGCAGGTAGTTGCTGCAGCTGCGGCTGTCGAACCAAATGCGGCAGCTATTCTTTCGTCTGGTCGCGTGATATCTGAGGGCAACTCCGATACACGCCGCTCACTTGAGTTTATTGTTGACACTGTTGACTACTACTCGGTGCAGCGCAAATTGCGAGAAATTCGTTCTATTTTGCGTTCCAGTTCTTATGCAGGGGAGTCTTCTGACGGAACTCTGGCAGAAGAGCAGCTTGCCGCCGCACAAGCACTTCAGACACGAGCGTTGGAGTTAGGTAAGAGGCTTACTTCAGGGCAATAAAAATACTCATTTTATGAGGATGCTACTCATCCAATTTTTTATAAATTAAAATGAGTAGTTTGATTAGGTAGAGAAACTTTTGGGTATAAAGATTTGCGCTAATCTATCGAAAGGATATTTGTGGCTGCAAAAAAGGCAAATGACGAGGTCAAACTCTCAGATGAGCTTACTAAAATTGTTGATGATCTGGTAAGTTCTTCAAAGTCTAACGGTAGTATCAGCGAAGACGATATTCAGGTTGCCATTCGTGACGTTGACGTTAACGATGATGAGCTTTCTGACCTGTATGATTCGCTGCGCGTTAAAGGTGTAGAGATTACTACCGCATCTGAAGCAACCGTTTCTTTCGCCATTGAAGATGACGCCGTAGAGGATGATTTTTCATCCGATGATGACTTGGATGACTCATCTGATTTTGAAGATGAAGATGATGAAGATTTTGATGCCGTAAATGAGGCTCGCGAGGTCAAAGAGGCTCTCCGCTCTGTTTCTAAGGCAAAAGTCTCCAAGCCAAAACGTTCTTCTCGCGCTCGTGCTCGCCGTTCAGACACCACTACGGTTATGCTTACCGGCGATCCTGTCCGCATGTATCTTAAAGAGATTGGTAAGGTTGACCTGCTTACTGCATCAGAAGAGGTTCACCTTGCTATGAAGATTGAGGCAGGTACTGCAGCTTCTCAGAAGCTGGAGGATTTTGAGGATGGCCTCATCGAGCTTAACCGCGCAGAGCAGCGCCGCCTTATGCGTATTGAGTCTGTAGGACTTGATGCTAAGCAGCAGCTTATTTCTGCAAACCTTCGTCTTGTTGTCTCAATTGCAAAGCGCTATGTTGGCCGCGGTATGTTGTTCCTTGACCTTATCCAGGAAGGTAACCTTGGCCTTATTCGTGCTGTCGAGAAGTTCGATTACACCAAGGGCTTTAAGTTCTCAACGTATGCTACCTGGTGGATTCGTCAGGCAATTACCCGCGCTATTGCAGACCAGGCACGTACCATTCGTATTCCTGTCCACATGGTAGAGACTATCAACAAGCTCATCCGTGTTCAGCGTCAGCTTCTGCAAGATCTTGGTAGAGATCCTACCCCAGAAGAGATTGGCGCAGAAATGGGCATGTCTCCTGATCGCGTTCGCGAGATCCAGAAGATTAGCCAGGAGCCTGTCTCTCTTGAGACGCCAATTGGTGAAGAAGAAGATTCGCAGCTTGGAGACTTTATTGAGGACTCTTCAGCTGTTGCTCCACCAGATGCAGCTTCTGATTCAATGCTTCGTGAGCAGCTTGAGCAGGTTCTTGACGGCCTTGCTGATCGTGAGCGTAAGGTTATTAAGTTCCGCTTTGGTCTTGAGGATGGCCACCCTCGCACGCTTGAAGAGGTGGGCAAGGAGTTTGGAGTTACGCGTGAGCGTATTCGCCAGATTGAGTCCAAGACCTTGGCAAAGCTTCGTCATCCTTCTAGGTCCGGTCGTCTTAAGGACTATATGGAGGAGTAGCTTCTTGGTTTAGTTGTGTGGGAGATTGTGCAAGAAGAATTTGACTAAATTTTTTCTAAAAAATGCTTGCATGGTTTGGAATGTCTCTCTATACTTAAACACCGCTGAGAAGCACACATATTCCCCGATGGCGCAGCGGTAGCGCAGCTGACTGTTAATCAGCGTGTCGCAGGTTCAAATCCTGCTCGGGGAGCCAGAATTTTCAAGACCAGGCAATGCCTGGTCTTTTTTGTTTGAAGAACCGTTCTGCTTTTCTCGTATTAGGCAGATTTTTATATGCTGATTTGAAGAGGACGATTTTCTCGACAATTTGGTCATTTGACCGATTTTTCTTTATTTATCCTCAAAAACTTCAAAATTGACACCGTAAAAGGTACAAAACATAACGCTTACGGTATTTCTGCAACCGTTGAGCGACATCTCACAAAGAGCTGTGATGAGATTTGTTAACGTACTCATTAAGGTCAGTGTTATGCAAAAGGCATAACAAATGAGAAAGGTCACTACTATGGATGTGTCTCGTCGCAGTTTTCTAAAGTTCTGTGGTCTAGGCGTTCTTAGCGTTGGTGGATCTAGCGTTCTTGCAGCTTGCGCACCTAGCGAGAAAAAAGAGGAAGGCGCTAAAGATGCAAAGGTAGAGAACAAGGATAAGCCTGTTGTCTTCTTTAACCGTCAGCCTTCTAACAGCTCAACCGGTGAGCTTGATACAAACACTCTTAACTTCAACAAAGACACCTATTACGTTGGCTTTGATGCAGTTCAGGGCGCAGAGCTCCAGGGCCAGATGGTTCTTGATTACATCAAGGCTCACGCAGCTGAGCTTGATCGTAACAAGGATGGCATCATTGGTTACGTTCTTGCAATTGGTGACATCGGTCATAACGACTCTATCGCTCGTACTCGTGGTGTCCGTAAGGCACTTGGTACTGGCATCGAGAAGGACGGCAAGATTATTTCCGATCCAGTAGGCACCAACACCGATGGCTCCGCTTCTGTTGTTCAGGACGGCAAGCTTGAGGTCGGCGGCAAGTCCTACACCATCCGTGAGCTTGCTTCTCAGGAGATGAAGAACACCGCTGGTGCAACATGGGATGCTGCAACCGCTGGTAACGCAATTGCTGCTTGGTCTTCTTCCTTCGGTGATCAGATTGATGTTGTTGTTTCCAACAACGACGGTATGGGCATGTCCATCTTCAACGCATGGTCAAAGGCTCAGAAGGTCCCAACCTTTGGTTACGACGCTAACTCTGACGCTGTTGCAGCTATTGCTGACGGCTATGCAGGCACCATTTCCCAGCACCCAGATGTTCAGGCTTACCTGACTCTCCGTCTGCTCCGCAACGCTCTTGACGGCGTTGACATCAACACCGGCATTGAGTCCGCAGACGACGCTGGCAACAAGATTGACTCCAAGGACTACAAGTATGTTGCAGACCAGCGTTCTTACTACGCTCTCAACCTTGCAGTTACCGCTGAGAACTACAAGGATAACCTTGACGCAACCACTACCTATCCAGAGGCTTCTAAGCAGCTGAGCGCAGACAAGCACTCAGAGAAGAAGGTTTGGCTCAACACCTACAACTCTGGCGACAACTTCCTTGGTTCAACCTATGTACCACTGCTCAAGAAGTATGCTCCACTGCTCAACCTCAACGTTGAGTTCATCGCAGGCGATGGCCAGACTGAGTCCAACATTACCAACCGTCTTGGCAACCCTGACGAGTACGATGCATTTGCATTCAACATGGTTAAGACCGACAACGGTTCTTCCTATACCCAGCTGCTTAAGTAATTAAGTAGTCGATAGCACGAAACAATACCGGAGGGGAGACACCTGCTCTCCTCCGGTGTTCTCGCGAATAAGCGCAATAACTTAGCGAGATAAGGGGTGATTACATGGCAGATACAGAAAACGATATCGTTCTAACAATTGATGGAATGAGCAAGTCCTTTGGACGTAACCGCGTTCTGGATCACATTTCAATGAACGTACGCCGTGGAACCGTTATGGGTCTTATGGGAGAGAACGGCGCAGGCAAATCTACCATGATGAAGTGCCTGTTTGGTACGTATCAAAAAGATGAAGGCAAGATATTTCTTGACGGCAAAGAGGTTAATTTCTCTGGACCAAAAGACGCACTTGAGAATGGCGTCGCAATGGTTCACCAGGAGCTTAACCAGTGCCTTGATAGAAATGTTGTAGATAACTTGTTCCTTGGTCGCTATCCCGTTAATGCAATGGGTGTTGTCGACGAGGGACGCATGAAAAAAGAGGCTAACGAGCTCTTCAGGCGTCTTGGTATGACCGTAGACCTGACACAGCCTATGAAGAACATGTCAGTATCTCAGCGTCAAATGTGCGAGATTGCAAAGGCAATTTCTTACAACGCTAAGATTATTGTTCTTGATGAGCCTACTTCTTCACTTATGACTCAAGAGGTCGAGAAACTCTTTGAGATGATTCGTATGCTCAAAGAGCAGGGAATTTCTTTGGTCTACATCTCTCACAAGATGGATGAGATCTTTGAGATTTGCGACGACATTTCAGTTCTTCGTGACGGTAAGCTTGTTATGACCAAGCGCTCAAATGAGACCAACATGAATGAACTCATCTCGGCAATGGTCGGCCGCTCACTTGAGAATCGCTTCCCAGATGTTACTAACACACCTGGTAAGACATATCTTTCTATTCAGCACCTTTCAACTAAATATGAGCCATACCTTCAAGACGTCACTTTTGATGTAAAGAAGGGTGAGATTTTTGGTTTGTATGGTCTTGTCGGCGCTGGTAGAACAGAGCTTCTTGAAACAATCTTTGGTGTTAGAACAAGGGCCGCCGGTCGTGTCTACGTCAACGAGCACCTTATGAACTTCTCGACAGCTGCAGAGGCAATGGACCACGGTTTTGCCATGATTACCGAGGAGCGCAAGGCAAACGGCCTGTTCCTTAAGGGTGACCTGACGTTTAACACAACCATTGCAAACTTGAATCAGTATAAGGCTGGTCCAATTCTTTCTGATCCTAAGATGACTAAGGCTACCGTCAATGAGCTCAAGGTTATGAACACCAAGGCTCAGGGTCCATCAGACTTGATTTCAAGTCTTTCTGGCGGCAACCAGCAGAAGGTCATTTTTGGTAAATGGCTCGAGCGCTATCCACAGGTTTTCCTGATGGACGAGCCTACTCGTGGTATTGATGTTGGTGCTAAATATGAGATCTACCAGCTCATTATTGATATGGCTAAGAGCGGTACCACTATTATCGTAGTCTCTTCGGAGATGCCAGAGATTTTGGGAATTACCAACCGTATTGGCGTTATGTCCAACGGCAGACTCTCGGGCATCGTAAATACCAACGAGACAAATCAAGAAGAACTCCTGCGCCTCAGCGCAAAGTACCTGTAGGAGAGGATGATACAAATGCCAAAAACAGGTGGATCTGTTCTGACGGCCGAGCAGGAAAAAGAGCTGCTAAAGCCTATTGATCAGAAGATTGGTTCCATTCAGGCTCAGATTGATGAGCTTCGCGCAAATGGTACCAACAAAGTAATTTCAACACT
>CAUVJF010000030.1:0-15804 GCA_963552125.1 uncultured Atopobium sp. | reverse complement strand
AGAATGTACCCGCTTACCAGGCAAGCAAGCTCCATCCAGTCACTGTTGCTCAGACGTGCCCAAAAAGCTGGTGTCCAATTTGCCCTGGGACGAGAAGTAATATCGGTAAATCCGCAGCACAATGGCTTCACCGTTACCTTTCAAGAATGCTTTGCTGGCGAGAAAACCCACAAGGTCCACGCATCATCGGTAGTTCTAGCCACTGGCGGGCTCACAACCACAAAACTTGCAGAGAGCCTTAACTTGCAGACCACTTCACTGCGACCTGGACTCTGTGCACTTACCTGCACCCCTGAGCCACCTGCAAGCCTGGATGGCAAACGTGTCCGTGCGCAGGCAGCTCTTTTAAGAGACGGAGCTGTACTCAAACAGGAATCTGGTGAGCTACTCTTAAGGTCATTTGGACTCTCGGGCATCATGATTTTCAACTTGTCTCGCACAGCCCTGCCTGGTGACGTGCTTGAGATTGACCTTCTCCCCCAACTTACGGAAGAGGAAGTTGCAGCAGCTGTAGAAGCTCACACCACCGACGGTCTTCTCGACCCACAAATTGCCGCCTACCTGAGCGTCAGCAATTCAGTTGAGGCCACGGTTGCCAAGGCTCACAAAATAGCATTTACCGTAACAGGTACATCCGCCAAAGTTGTCCCACAGGTTTGTGTTGGCGGTATTTCCGTTGAACAGGTGAGTACAGACACACTTGAGGCGCGCAGCATTCCAGGTCTGTTTATCGCTGGAGAAGCTCTTGACATTGATGCTCAATGTGGAGGTTTTAACCTCTCGTGGGCGTGGAAGAGCGGTATGGTTGCCGGTCTGGCTGCCGCAAAAAGCGCTGGTCAGAATTGCGAATCTTTGAAAGAGGACAACTAACATGCTGGAAGTATCAAACATTAAAGTTCATGTTGCTCCTCTTCGTAAGCATCCTGCTAAAGAATCAAAGGTGGGGTTTGACGCACTGCTTCGCGCTCTCCGAGTCTCTGCGGATGAGGTTACCTCATATGAGCTGCATAAACGCTCAATTGATGCACGTAAAAGAAACGATATTGTTCTTATCCTTACCTACCACGTAAACCTTAAAGGTGGGCCTGCGGCGGAACAAAAACTCCTTAACAAGATTCAAGGCAAACCTGCGGCAAAGCATATCAAGCTTGCTGAGGCAAATGCTTTTACGCTTCCTAAAGCGAAGCAACCTGCTCCCTCAGAGAATCGTCCCGTTGTTGTAGGAGCAGGATGTGCAGGCTTGTTCTGTGCGCTTACGCTTGCCAAGGCTGGTCTTAATCCCCTGCTTATTGAGCGCGGAGATGATGCAGCACGAAGAACTGCTGCAGTGGAGCATCACAACAAAACTGGTCAGCTCGATCTTGAGAGCAATATTCAGTTTGGCCTTGGAGGTGCCGGCACGTTTTCTGATGGAAAACTCAACACGGGTACCAAGAGTGCTTCTCATCGCTTTATTCTTGAGACTTTTGTTAAGGCGGGCGCGCAGAAAAATATTTTGTGGGACGCAAAACCCCACGTAGGAAGCGATGTTCTTCCCGCTGTTGTGACCAACATTGTCACAATGATTGAAGAGGCGGGCGGAACCGTTGCATTTAGGACAAAGCTCACCTCCCTAGAGCGAGCCTCAGATGCCTCTCTTTCTGCAATTCAGGTTGAGAAGACCAATCCAGATGGCTCAACTCAAACTGAAACCATAAAGACTCGCACAATGATTCTTGCGACTGGTCACTCGAGTAGAGACACGTATGTCATGCTCAAAGACAAAGGTATTTCTATGGAGAGAAAAACCTTTGCTATGGGTGTGCGAATTGAGCATCTTCAGTCTCAAATCAATAAATCGTTGTACGGTCCCGAGGCAACCAATCCCGTACTTGGAGCGGCCCCTTACAAACTTTCTGTTCATCTTCCCTCTGGTAGGAGTGCTTTCTCATTCTGCATGTGTCCTGGTGGCTATGTTGTATCTGCAGCTAGCGAGAAGGACGGCGTAGTCACAAACGGCATGAGCCTGTCTGACCGTGCGGGCAAAAATGCCAACTCCGGCCTGTTAGCTAACGTCTATCCAGAAGATCTACCAGGGGACGACGTACTTGCTGGCATTGAGCTGCAACGCTCTTGCGAGCAGGCGGCCTTTAAAGCAGGCGGCGGCTCTTATGTTGCTCCTGCTCAGCTGGTTGGTGACTTCCTACACAAGAAAGCTTCTACTGGACCGCGTTCGGTAAAACCGACGTATCCACGTGGCGTTATCTGGACCTCACTTGAAGACTGTCTGCCTCCCTACATCCTACAAACCTTGCGAGAAGCCCTTCCAGTTATGGACAAAAAGCTTCATGGTTTTGCTCATCCCGATGCTGTGCTTACGGGAGTTGAAACAAGATCAAGCTCTCCTGTAAGAATTACCCGTGATGAAACAGGACAGAGCATTAACACACCAGGAATATGGCCTGTAGGTGAAGGCGCTGGCTATGCGGGCGGCATTATGAGTGCTGCTGCAGATGGCATTAGAATGGCTGAGCTTGTAGTAGAGCACTACAACAACGCTTAGTGCTTGCCTCTATAACGTCTGCGAGTTGCGTGAGCACTGCCTTTTCTAGCTCCTGTTTTAAGCCTCTTGATAACATCATCTGATGTAGTGCCTTCAAGCTGGCTTCTAATGGCTACAATCTGATCTCTGAGCTCTGCTGCATGCTCATAATCCATTGACGCAGAAGCTTCTGCCATCTCTGCTTCCATACCAGAAAGCATAGCCTCAACTTCTGAGCGCGGAAGATTTTGAAGCTCTTCAGCAAGCAATTCTGCAGGCATCTCAAAAATTGATTCTTGCTGCTCTTCAAGCGAATCTTCATCATCAGAAGCGGTATAGAACTCTCCGTTTTTGCGCTTACGCTTATCAACGTTTTCTGAAGCTTCAGCAATAAAGCCTGCAATATCCGTAATGGATTTCTTAACGGTCTTAGGTACAATACCGTGCTCTTTGTTAAACGCTTCCTGAATTTCTCGGCGCCTTTTTGTCTCATCTATAGCAATGCGCATAGAATCAGTGATTTTATCGGCATACATAATGACCTGGCCAGAAGCGTTTCTTGCCGCTCTACCCATAGTCTGAATAAGAGACCTTCTGTTTCTTAAGAAGCCCTCTTTATCTGCATCAAGAATTGCCACGAGAGAAACCTCTGGAATATCAAGTCCTTCTCGCAAAAGGTTAATGCCAACCAGTACGTCAATCTTTCCCTGGCGTAAATCTCTAATGATCTCTACGCGGTCAAGCGTAGCGGTATCCGAGTGCATATAGTTGACTTTAATGCCCTCATCTAGCAGGTGATCTGTAAGATCTTCTGCCATTCTTTTAGTAAGCGTGGTAACAAGAACGCGCTCTTTTTTTGCTACTCTCTCTTTGACCTCTGAAATAAGATCATCAATCTGACCTCTTACTGGTCTGACATCAATCTTTGGATCCAGGAGGCCAGTTGGACGAATAATCTGCTCAACCTGTTGCTGGGCAACCGTCTCTTCGTAGTCTCCAGGAGTTGCAGAGACGTAAATAAACTGTGGAATACGTCCCTCAAATTCGTCAAATCTGAGCGGCCTGTTATCAAGTGCAGAAGGAAGTCTAAATCCGTGATCTACCAGCGTAACCTTACGAGACCTATCGCCCTCATACATACCTCTTATTTGAGGAACGGTAACATGTGACTCATCAATGATGCAAATCATGTCTTTAGGGAAATAATCAATGAGCGTATAGGGAGGCTCACCGGGAGCACGCCCATCTAAATGGCGCGAGTAGTTCTCAATACCATTGCAATAACCCATAGTCTCAAGCATCTCTAGATCATAGTTTGTCCTCTGAGCAAGACGCTGAGCTTCTAGCAATTTATCGTTTTCTTTAAGCTCTTTAACACGAGCTTCCATCTCTTCCGAGATGGTTGTAAGAGCATGGGTAATCTTTGGACGCTCAGTAACGTAGTGAGATGCTGGCCAAATTGGAATAGCATCAAACTCTCTCAGCACTTCTCCCGTTACATTGCTAACCTCTGAAATACTTTCTACTTCATCACCAAAGAACTCAATACGCAGCGGATTTTCTGCATACGGCGGGAACACATCAACAACGTCTCCACGAACCCTAAACATACCGCGCTGTAGATCGTAATCATTTCTATCGTACTGGACATCAATAAGATCTTTAATAAAATCATCACGCTCAAGAGGAACAGATTTATCTACATTAGGTGCAAGGCCTGCATAATCTTGAGGGCTGCCAATACCATATATACACGATACAGATGCAACTACAATGACATCTCGTCTAGAGAGAAGCGATGAAGTTGCCTGGTGACGGAGCTTCTCTACCTCTTCGTTGATGGAAGCATCTTTTTCTATGTACGTATCAGACTGCGGAACATATGCCTCTGGCTGGTAGTAGTCATAGTACGAGACAAAGTACACAACAGCGTTGTTAGGAAAGAGCTCCTTCATCTCTGAAGCAACCTGTGCAGCTAGTGTTTTATTGGGCTCCATAATAAGCGTGGGGCGGTTGAGCTTCTCGATAGTTTTAGCCATAGAGAAGGTCTTACCCGAACCCGTAACACCTAAGAGCGTCTGGTACCTGAGCCCGTCTTCAATTCCTTGGGCAAGCTTTTCTATTGCCTGTGGCTGATCACCTGCGGGTTCAAAAGGAGATACTACCTGAAGCTTCTCTTCTCCTGCTTCACGACCAAATCGGCGCAGTTCAGCACCTATATATTCTTTATGTTGATCTTCAGCATGAGATGCATCCATGAGATTCTCCTTTTCTTGTGAAAGTAGTATACCCCACTTCCCAAAACTGAAACACTTGTTCTATACTTTTTATAAATTGCAGTATAGTTTCAAAGTGTGACGGGTAATAAATACATTACCTATATGCGTTAAACTAGCATTT
Source organism: uncultured Atopobium sp. (assembly GCA_963552125.1). Lineage (GTDB taxonomy): Bacteria > Actinomycetota > Coriobacteriia > Coriobacteriales > Atopobiaceae > Lancefieldella. Next base: position 10,883 of record CAUVJF010000030.1, on the reverse strand, counting down.
AAATAAACAAGTTACCTCAAATAAAGGAGATACCTTGGGCGTCTCAGATCTTTTCTCGCTAAATAAAGCTTCAAAGCAACCTCAGGGTTCTACCCTAGAGAAGATTTTGCTGCGCTCAAATAATGTCATTGCCGCTCTTAAAGACCTTGTTGCAAACAATCAGATTGCAGAGGCTGGTCTTCAAGAGATGTTGATGCGCTCTAAAAATCTCGAGAATACCAATCTGCCTAAGGGCGATGTTCATAAGCTGGACAGAACGGGTCGCTGGTGGTTCAACGCTAACACACTGGAGTGCGCACCAGAAGAGTACGATGCTTTTATTGCAACAGAAGCAATCCTCAACATTTCACAAGATGTTGAAGCCCTAAAGAATACACATGCTTCTGAGACAGATCTTCAGCTTGTTCGTACTACCCTCTCGCAGGTAGCAAGTCTCATGCCCAAGTCAGCTTCTCTTTCTGAGCAAGTTGCTCCTTTTAGCGGTAACGCTGATGGCAGCTCAGACTGGATGAAGCGTCTCTGGTTTGCCAACTATGTTGAAAACACGCCATTCCCTTTTAGGATGGTGTACAACTTCTCTTACAATCCACAGCTTGATATTTTGGTATTTGAGTTCTTTGTAGCTCGTCCTCGCTGCTTTAGCTTCTTATCTGCAGAAAAGGCAGAGCAAATTGCAGCGGCGCGCGCTTACGCACTGCGTACTTCTCTTTGCGTAGCTCGTATGGCACTTCAAAGCTGCAAAATCTCTCGCGTCTGCATCAACGGCAGCTTGCGCGGAGAAGAACGCATTGTCTTATCCATGGACCTAAACGAGGATGCTCTTGCACGCCTCTTGCCTACTGCAGCAAACACTCAAATTGACGGCAACAGCTTCCCACAAGATCCGGCGCTCAGAGTTTCTTTTGACTCTGAAGGTTGGTTTAGCGAGGTTGAGCCTTTTATGAAGCCAACAGACGAGTGGGTGTCTCCTCGTAGCTTCTTTGAAATGCCAGACCTTTCTGATCGCCCCTGCTCGCCAGCAGTTACTGCTGTTTGTGGAGCACAAAAGGTGAGTGACCTTGGCTATTCTGAGGCATCTCATCGCATTAGGCTTTGGAACACCACTCTCAACAACATCCCAAAAGATGCCTCTACCGCAGATGCAGTTGGTAAATTTGAGGAAGCAAAAGCTTCAACTTCTGATATTTACGCCATTGAAGGCTTTGATAGAGTCATCCATGGCCTGGTTGAGGGTACTATTGATTTCTCGGACAGAAGGTCTATGGCCGAGAAATTCCTCTTTGGTTCGCCTTTGCAAAAAACGCTTCAATCCATAAATAACATCATGGATGGAGAGCCAGATGCAGACGCTCTAGAAAAGGTGCTTGCAGAGCTTGAGTCTCAGGTTTCACCAACCCTTGATATGGGTCTGTATCTGGATGACTCTGATTCTATCTACAGATATTTTGATTCCCTCTCAGAGCGCGTAGCTTATAACCTTGCATTCCCCAATGAGCCAAGAAAACTGGTGCTTATTCCAGACACCTATTTTATGTCTTTAGCAAGAATGGCTCGCGCCTACAACCTGCTTGAACAGCCAGAAAAAGCAGAACGCTATGCACAAGAAGCCCACAGAATCTCTCCTTTGGGAATTGATGCAACGCTGCTATTGGTAAGAACATTAGAAGACCAGTCAAAAGTCTTTGAGGCTGCAAAGCTGCTCAAAGACCTTATCGCACACATTTTCTCTAGCTCAGATGTTGCTCTGGTGTACTATCGCTTGGCCTATATGGAGTGGAAGCTAGGACGCTCTGATCTTTGTGCAGCTTGCTATCAAATGGCAATAATTATCGGTGGCAGTGTTGCTCAACCTGCAAAAGAAGAGCTTGAAGACCTTCTTAAGGCAGACGCTTCTGTTAAGAAACTAGATACCCCTCAAGAGGTCTTCTCGTTCCTTAAGCAAAATGGTGTTCCTGTCTTTGATCAGAAAGCTGTGTTTAACAAGGCAGTTGCTATTGGCAGCGCATGTGTTAACGATGGCATTTATTGTGTTGGCCAAAACATGCTCAAGAACTGCCTTGAAATTACCTTTGATGATGCAGCTGCCAAGGTAGAGAGTTCACTGAGGACACCCTTCTAGAGGCCGCGCACGTAAGCTATAACTTATTGCTCTGAATGCTGGTTAAACCGAGCGTTTAACCAAAGTTCTACCTGCGCCTTAAGATCATCGAGGCCTTCAGAGTTTACAAACACTGTATCCGCCTGATTACGCAAATACGTATCGGAAGGCTGATGCGCTATACGCTGCTCAAACTCTTGGCGAGAAGATCCTCGCTGTTCAGCGCGTTCTGCTCTCAGTTCCAAAGGCGCTACAACAACAACAACTTCATCAACCAACTCAAGCAAGTCTTCAACGCGGTCAAGCAGCGGAACCTCTACAAAGCAGAACTGAGCATCTGCAGAAGGAGCCTCTTTTGTAAGGAATTGACGCATATATTCCCTGATAAAAGGCATCTCAAGCTCTTCTAAGAGCTCAGCAGATTCTCTAGTGGCAAAAGCCCTACGACCAAGCTCTCGTCTATTAATCTCATGAGTAACGGGATCCAACAAATCGTTACCAAAAGCCTCTGCCACACGATACGTACACTCGCATCCAGGTCTCAGAAGTCTACGAGAAACCTCATCAAGGTCAAAGCGCAGACCACCTGCTGCTTCAAACATTTTAGAAACAGTTGATTTACCAGACGCCATTCCGCCGGCGAGAATTACCTTGTACATGTAGTTCACTCCTATAACTGCAGTGCTGTATAAGAGCCTAGCAGTTTTACTTCTTCAGGAGTATGAGTTACCCAAATTACAACTTTTGATTCAATAAACGGTTTGACAAAGGCAATAACCTGCTGCTTAAGCGCTTCGTCTAATCCCTTGAGCGGCTCATCAAAGAGCAAGATGTCTGCATCTGCAAAGAGTGTACGTAAAAGAGCAACGCGTCTCTTTTGACCACCGGAAAGCTCAGAAACAGGCTTGTTTTCTGTTCCTTCAAGTCCTACCCCACAAAGCGCCTCTTTAATACGCTCTCGAGCACTTTGTTTTTGCTCCTTTGAGTGCAACTGTATAGCAAGCATGATATTTGCCATAACGCTCAAGTTTTCTAGCAGTCTATCTTCCTGAAACATCATGACCGTTTTAGCGTCAGGCGATTTAAGCACTGTGCCTGAATCAGCCACTTCAAGACCGCAAAGAATACGAAGAAGTGTTGTTTTACCTGCTCCAGAGGGCTCAGAGAGTACGTACACTCCCCTCTCAAACTTGTAGGAAAAATCATCAAGCACAACCGTATTACCAAACGATTTAGTGATGTTTTTTACCTCAAGCAACTGCTCGGTTGCATAGGCACAATTTGTTGTATTCATACTCATGAGCAGCTCTTTTCTAGCCTTGCAGCGGCCCATGAAACTAACCGCATCACGATCTTCTCGCCAAGTGCGCTCATCACAATAACCACAAGCGTCCACGCAAAAAGGGCTGGCGTATCCAAATACACTTTAGCGTTATAGAGGTGCTCGCCAATGGAGAATGCGGGAAGGCCAATGACCTCGGCAGCAATTCCCGACTTCCAGCAAAATCCCATGGCAAGTGAGGTAGCTGTCTTAAGCGAAGGCATAAGCTGCGACAAATAAATCGCTTTAATGCGTTGCCAACCGTAAATTTGGTATACGTCGGCCATCTCAATAAGCTGCTGGTCAGTGCTGAGGAGCCCCTCAAGTACCGCAATGTAGATGATGGGAAGTGCCATCAAAAATGAAATTGAAATTGAGAGGTAGGGCGTGCGAACCCAGATTAGTAGCAAGATGACAAAGGATGCCACGGGAATTGATTTGATTGTAGAAATAAGCGGCTCAAAAAGAATCTTGATCAACTTGTACTTAAAACTCAAAAACGCCAGCAAGGAGCCAACGGTAAAAGCAAGTGCTCCACCAGCAAAAATACGCAAAAGAGAAAGACCAATAGAAACCCAAAACTCGCGTAGTTGAGCTAGCGAGAAAAGCGTCTGAATGGTCTGAATAGATGAAGTTAAAACAATATCCTGATTGATGACAACCGCAGCTATCTGCCACATGACAAGCCAAAATACCAGTGCGCCTAAACGTGCTCCCCAGCTAGAAGCAACTTTGCGCACAGTCGGTTTCCCTTGCACGCGGCCCGCACCTTGGGTCTGACCTGCGCTTTGGGCCTGATCGTTTTTCTCGACAGAAAAATCTGCCGAGGCAGCGCCTTTCTCGGCGCTACCTCGGGCAGAAATACTATCTTTTATGTGCGGGTTATGCGCCAAAGTAGAAATCGTCTCCAGGAACCTGTCCGCCTACTGCCTGAGAATTAGCCTCAGCCAGAATGCCTAAGTAACTTGAAAGTGCGCTCTTCATATCTGCACCATCAATATACGTAATATTACACTTAGGCAGTGCAACCTTAGCAATAGGCTCTGGAACAATACCGTATTTGCCCACAAGCGTGGCTGCATCATCTGGATGATCAACCGCAAATGCAACAGAGTCTTTGTAGTGAGAAAGCAAAGCGGTCACAGCATCTGGAGAATCAGAGATCAGCTTTGAAGAAATAATGGTCACGCCTGCAATCAGCTTGCTTTGAGGATTGACTGCCTCCCACTCAGCACCAAGGTCAATGGCAACGCGAATCTGGTTGTTCTTGGTTTGTGCCACCGTAACAAAAGGCTGTGGAAGCAGCGCAATTCCCTCTGGATCTTGCGCAAGAGCGGCAACGCACTCGGTATGCTCGCTCTTCCACTCTACCTGGACATCTTCACCAAGTGTCATGCCATTTTTGCTCAGCAGGTAGGACAGTGTGTACTCTGGGACAGCACCCTTACCAGAAGCGTAGAGCGTCTTTCCCTTGAGGTCAGTAAGCTTAGAGATAGCGCTACCCGTCTCAACAATGTAAAGGACGTTCAGTACGTTAAGACAAGCTACCTTGTAAGCGCCCTTAGTCTTGTTAAAGAGCGTAGCTGCAAGGTTTGCAGGAATAGATGCAACGTCAACGTCACCCTGAGCAACCTTAGCAACTACCTGATCAGGGGCATCCAAAATCTCAAACGAGTAGTTGTTATCGGTGATGTTTTGTGCCTCAACCTCGCTCATGAACTTAACCAAGCCCATGGCGGTAGGCCCTTTAAGTGTTGCAACTCTTACCGCAACAGGATCAGATTTCTTAGCCTCATCTTTTGTGGTGTCCTGAGACTTCTCTTGGTCTGTTCCCTTGCAGCCAAACAATGCTGTAGCTGGAATAAGACCTGCAAGCTTAAGGAACGAACGTCTATCCATGAATCACTCCTGACTCGAAAAGTTAACTACGGCTACCTTATCACGTCTACAGCAAAATTCATACGATATACAGCGCTTTTTGCAAACTCTTTGATACATCCATAAGAGTAAGCTGCACCCATGGCGAGAAGAACTAGTTCTTCTCGCCATATCCAAGGACGTACGCGCGGCACAGATTCTCGGTGCCGATGATTGCATCGATGTGGCAACGCTCACGACCGTGAGTGTTGAGGCAAGCTGGACCAAATGCGCCACTCTTCAGATCATTACCAGAGAAGTACGCAGCATTTGCGTCAGTTGAGAAGTGGAAGGCAACCTGCTGATTCCACTTTTCTGGCTCAACAACCTCCTGCGCGCAGGCAATAAGCTTGTTGGAAACTTCCCAATCATACGGCGAGCGAATATCAGAAACAATGATGCCTACGTGGTGTTCATTTGAATTGTAGTCTGGACCAATGAGGGTAATGTCCAGCGATACATACTCATCTACCTCAACAGGCAAGAATGCGCCGCCGTGACCAATCTCCTCGTACATTGGGAATGCAAACAAGGTATTATAGAGGGGTTTCTCGCCAGATTGTGCCAGCCAACGGAGTGTATGAAGCTGTGCGGCAACACAAGCCTTATCGTCAATAAAGCGAGAAACCATATAGCCGTTGTCATACATCTCAAAGTGTGGATCAATAGCAATAACTGCGCCTTCGGAAACGCCCAGTGCACGAGCTTCCTCAGGGGAAGAAACGTCAGCGATAAGCGAGATGGACATGTTGTCCTCGTTGCGCTCCATGGTTCTAGCGTCTTCAAAAACGTGGACAGAGTGGTGGTTGCAGATAACCTGGCCATCAACAACGGAGCCGTCTCTACAGACAACGTGGCAGGTCTCGCCCTCAATGCTGTGGTAGTTGATGCCGCCCAGCTGACGAACGCGCAGCGTACCGTCTGAGTTGAAGCCACGGACAATCAGGCCAATGGTATCAAGGTGGGCATTAACGCCAACAGTCTTACTGGTATCCTTGCCTTCTACCAGGACGTATGCAGTAGCTTTGTTGTCAATCTGAAGCTCATAGCCCGCCTCGGCAACAAGCTCTCGAAGCAGCTCATGGATGCGCTCGTAGTAGCCAACAGGGCTATCGCACTCAACAAGCTTCTTTGTAGTATCAATCAAATACTGTGTATCAGTTTCAAAATGAGTCATGACTATCTCCTAGTTTTGTGGGTGAGTATAGAGCTCTACCAGGTGCTCAAGCATGTCAACCATACCCTCAAGCTCGGGGACAGGAACAAACTCTCTGACGCCGTGAGCATTGTAGTAGCAGGCAGAAAGATTAGCGCAAGGGAATCCTCTAAAGGAAAGCTGGGATCCGTCGGTGCCGCCACGCATTGGAATGCAGGTCATCTCTACGCCGACCTTCTTGTATGCAGTGCGAGCATTCTCGATTAAGTGCGCATACTCAGGCTTTAAAACAATATCAGCAAGATTGTGGTACTGATCGTGAATCTCAACGGAAAGTACCTCAGAGCCAATCTGCTTGTTTACATACGCTGCAGCATCAACCATCAACTGCTTACGGCGCTCAACCTTTGCCTGGTCATGGTCTCGAATAATGTAATCAGCGCGAGCAGACTCGCAATCACCGTTGACGCGCTCCAGATAGAAGAAGCCATCATAGCCCTCAGTGAACTCAGGACGTTCCGCAGGTGGAAGCAACTCGTGGAAGCGCATAATTGCCTCGGATGCATTGATCATCTGGCCTTTTGCGGTACCTGTATGAACCGAAAGTCCGTGAGCACGCACAAACACCTCAGCAGCATTGAAGGTCTCGTAGCAGAACTCGCCAAAGGGACCACCGTCAATGGTGTAACCATACGCAGCACCAAAAGCCTCAAGATCCAGAAGAGCTGCGCCGTGGCCAATCTCCTCATCAGGAACAAACGCAAGTGCAATACGTGGGTGCTTAAGCTCTGGATGCTCTTTGTAGCGAGCAAGCAAGCTGACCAGCATTGCAATGCCAGCTTTGTCATCGCCGCCAAGCAACGACGTGCCATCAGTGGTAACAAGCTGCCAGCCAACCATGTGCTCAAGCTGAGGATTTGTCTCCGGGCTAATGTAGACCTCTCTGCCCTCACGATCAGAACCAACTACTAGCTTGCCGCCCTCATACGTGACAACCTGAGGATGAACGGGGTTACCCCAAGACTGCCAAGCCGTATCAATGTGGCAGCAGAAACCAAGAGTTGGAAGGTCCTCCAAACCCTTGCTTGCCGGCCAGTGAGCAACCACGTAGGCGTGCTCATCAACAACTACATTCTCTGCGTCAAGCTCACGAAGATCAGCCGCAACAACCTCAGCCATCTGGTGCTGAGACTCAGTTGAAGGAACGACATCTGCCGTCAGAGGATTAGACTGAGAAGAAACCTTGCAATACGCAATAAATCTATCTAGAACGTCACTCATAAAACTCCCTTACAAAAAACTGCGCTAACCAAATAGTTAACGCAGTTTAGCGTATCAATGTATTAACGAGAAGACCGTGAGGCTCGTGAAGCTGTAACAAAGGATTTCCAAAGTTCACAGTCAGCTTTGCTGTATTGCCAACCATACTCTGGATGCCACTGCACACCTAGAGCAAACGTCTTGCCCTTGACCTCGGCTCCTTCAATAATGCCGTCTGAAGCATACGCAACTACATTAAGCTCAGCGGAAACCTTTTTCAGAGCCTCATCGTGATACGAGTTTGCTTGAATGTCTTCAACCTTACCCAGAGCGTTGTACAGTAAAGAATCTTTTTGAACATGAACGGTATGAGCTGGATGGTACAAATTTGCCGAATGAGTCCAGAATACATGATTTTCTGTTGGTTCAAGGGTGTGCAAATCTTGTACAAGCGTACCGTCCAGCACAACGTTTAAAAGCTGAAGGCCACGGCAAATACCAAGTAAAGGTTTATCTGCAGCAAGTACCTGCTTTACCAGCTCAAACTCAAGCGCATCTCGTATAGGACACAAACGATTAAGGTCGCGTGGTTCTTCTCCCCAATTGCGAGGGTCAACATCATGACCACCAGTGAGGCAGAAGCCGTCACACATCTCAACAAACTGACCAATAACTTCTGGATCTTCTGTTAAAGGCATCATGATTGGAATGCCGCCAGCTGCAAGAATGGCATCAAACTGAATTTGTGATACAGAAGCAGAATCAGAAAAATTTTCTTCAGGCATCCAGCGAGGAGTCACACAGATAAGAGGACGCTCAGAAGCAGGAAGCTTGGGAACATCACTAAATGCATCTTTGACAATATCTGGAATAACCACAAAATCCTCTTAACACTCAGCTCTTCAAACAACATAACAGTAAAGGTTGACCTTTATTGAGTCTTTGACTTTATCGCTTTTACGCTTTTCGTGCCACTCTAGCAAGCCCTCCTCCACAATGTTTTTTCATTAATGAAACATTTTTCTGTATTGCGTACAATTAATTTGGGTATTAAGAAGCCAGTTCTTTACATTTAAGCTTCATATTTTGAAGATGCAAACGGAAGGCGCCCTATGAAAGAGCACGTATTTAATAACCTTTCCCGTAAAACATTCTTACGTGGATCTTTGGCGGCTGCCGTTGCCGCCGGTTCTGCTTCACTACTTTCTGCTTGTGGCGGTTCAGCTGGCGGAGACGCAGAGAAAAAGGTATTGCGCTTTGGTGTAAACAACCCAAAGGTAACCTTTGATACTCAGAAGACTTCTGGTTCTGTTGGTGTATCTGAGGCAGTTGCAGAGTCTTTGCTGGTACTTAATCCAGACACAAAAGAGATTGAGCCAAACCTGGTAACCGGCCTTCCTACTGTCTCTGAAGATGGCCTTACCTACTCATATGAGCTTAAGGATGGCATCAAATTCCACAATGGAGAAACCCTTAAGTCCTCTGACGTTAAATACACCTTCACGCGTATGTTCTTGCCTGCTACTAAGGCAACCTCAATTGACTCGTACGCATACATCGAGGGTGCTAAAGACATCATTGCCGGCACAACAGAAGAGCTTTCTGGTGTTGTTATTAAGGATGACCGTCACTTTGATATTAAGCTGACACAGCCTTATTCAACCTTTAATGCAATTATGGCTCAGTTCTACGCTGTTATCTACCCAGAGAAGGCTTGCAAAGAAGCCGGTGAGGCTTGGGGCACTGAGACCAACTTCATTGGTACCGGTGCTTACAAGCTTGTCTCTAATGACAGCACCACAGAAGTTGTTCTTGAGGGATTTGCTGACTACCATGAGGGCAAGCCTGGTCTGGATGAGCTCAGATTTGTCTACATTGACGACGCTAACACCCGTATTCTTAACTACAAAAACAATGATGTTGACCTGGTCTTTATTTCTCAGTCTCTTATCCAGCAGTACCAAAATGATGAGTCTATTTCCAAAGAGATTGTCAACTACACACCTGCATCCACACAGTTTGTAAACCTGAACCTTAAGAGCGAGAACCTCAAAGATGTTCGCGTTCGTCAGGCTCTCTCTATGGCAATTGATAGAGACACCATTTGTAGCACCATTCTTTCTGGTGTTGCAAAGCCTGCTAAGTCATTTATCCCATCTTCTGAGACCGGCTACAACGAGTCCGCTCCAGAGTTTGAGTACAACGTAGACAAGGCAAAGCAGCTTCTTGCACAGGCAGGTGTTTCTAACCTCACTCTTAACGCACAGGTCAGAAGCCAGGATCAGAACCTCATGGTTGCCCTTCAGGATGCTTGGTCAAAGATTGGCGTTACCTGTAACGTAAGCGTTATTGACTCTGGTGTTTGGAGCGACGCACGTACTAACGGTGACCTTGAAGTCACTCTTGTTACCTGGTCTACCCTCTCCTTCCAGGGTGTTGAGCACATGGGCTCCTACTTCCGCTCTGACCGCGCCGCAAAGAAGTCTTCCTTCTACAACAGCACCGAGTTTGACAACCTGGTTGACCAGGCTCGCCTTACCGTTAACAACAACGACAAGGTACTTGAACTCACCCGTCAGGCAGATAGCCTCATGACTCACACTGACTACGCATGCCTGCCTATCGACTGGCCACAGATGCCTTACGTCTTGAAGCCAGAGTTTACCGGCCTCAGCGTTTTGGTTAACCCTCACTTCGATAAGGTTAAGAAGAAGTAAGGTTTCCTACACCCAAAAACAAAGGCGAGAAGATCGATTGGTCTTCTCGCCTTTTTTGTGTTTGTATGCCGTTTTAAGACACGACAATAAGATGCGCTACTCGGAAATCTTCTCCTCAAGGCGCGCTTCTTCTACGGCCTTCTGAGCCGCCTCAATAGCGTGTGCAACCTGAGGCGTACGGTCGGCATCAGAGAGCGATGTGTCGTACAGGTGGCAGGCGCAGAAATGACCTGGCTCAGCCTCGATGCGATTAGGAATGCGCTCGGAGCAAACCTTCATTGCCTTAGGGCAACGCGTGTGGAATACGCAACCTGAAGGTGGATTTGCAGGGCTTGGAACATCGCCTTGAAGAATGCGCTTTTCCTGGATACGCTCGTGGCGAATACGAGGAATAACGTCCAAAAGTGCCTGAGT
>CAUVJF010000029.1:0-16083 GCA_963552125.1 uncultured Atopobium sp. | reverse complement strand
CCTCAGCCTCAGAGCAGCCGCGGCTCATCAGGTACAAAACGGTGTCGTCAGAAATGCGGCCAATAGTTGCCTCGTGGCCAATCTGAGCAGTTGCATTGCGGACATCCATCTCTGGGATGGTGTCGGAACGGCTGATGTTATCCAGCATCAGAGACTGGCACGAGAATGCCACGCGAGCGTTTTCTGCCTTGCGTCCAACGGTAACTGTAGAGCGGAAGGTATTGACGCCACCGTCCTTGGAGATGGACTTAGTGTCAACGTTTGCTGAGTTATTGGAGCCGTTGATGATCACCTTGCAGCCCGTGTCTAGGTCCTGCGTAGCGCCTGCAAACGTAATACCGGTGAACTCGCAGTTAGAAGAATCGCCGTTCATGATCGTAGAAGGGTAGAGGTAGGAAACGTGGCTTCCAAAAGAGCCCGAGACCCACTCCATCTTTGCATTGCTGCCAATAATGGCGCGCTTGGTATTGAGGTTGTACATGTTCTTGGACCAGTTTTCGATGGTCGAGTAACGCAGACGAGCACCGTCCTTAACAAAGAGCTCAACAGCTCCTGCATGGAGGTTTGCTGCGTAGTACTTAGGTGCGGAGCAGCCCTCAATAAAGTGCAGGTCAGCGCCTTCCTCAACAATAATAAGCGTGTGCTCAAACTGGCCAGCGCCCTGAGCATTTAGCCTAAAGTAGCTCTGAAGTGGGTAGTCCAGAGTGACGTTTTTAGGCACATACACAAAAGAACCGCCAGACCAAACGGCATAGTGCAGAGCCGCAAACTTGTGGTCTGAAGGAGGAATCAGCTTGCCAAAGTACTCTTTAACAACAGGCTCCCACTGCGGATCGTGCAAAGCATCCTCAATGGTGGTGTAAATAACGCCCTGCTCAGCAACTTCCTCACGCATGTTGTGATAAACAATCTCAGAATCGTACTGAGCACCAACACCAGCAAGGCTTTCTGCTTCTGCCTGTGGAATGCCCAGACGATCAAAGGTATCCCTAATATCCTCAGGTACGTCGTCCCAGCTATTTGCCTGCTGAGTCTTTGGCGAGACATACGTGGAGATATGGTTCAAATCCAGACCTGCAATAGAAGGTCCCCAGTTGGTAGCCATCTGGCGCTGGTGATAGGTTTCCAGGGCCGACAACCTCATCTGGAGCATCCATTCGGGTTCTTCTTTTTTCTCGGAAATAGCACGCACAATTTCTGGCGTAAGGCCATCATCGTAGCGCTCGTAACCCTCTTCGGACTTGGTGAAGTCGTAGAGCGAGCGGTCTACGTCAGCGACCTCAGATCGCTTCTTCTCGCTCACTAGTTAGCACCGCCCTCATCAGTCTGATTCTCAAAACGCTCAAAGCCCTCGTGGTCAATCTGATTGATGAGGTCAGCAGGGCCGTCTGCTACCAGGTGACCCTTAACCATAACGTGAGTGCGGTCAATCTCAAGGCGCTCAAGAATGCGGGTGTTGTGAGTAATGATGAGCAGCGAGCCGTCACAGGTCTCGCGATAAGCCTGAATACCCTTTGAAACAACGGAGAGTGCGTCAACGTCCAGGCCGGAGTCGGTCTCGTCGAGAATGGCAAGTTTAGGCTGAAGCAACAGAAGCTGGAGCATCTCAACCTTTTTCTTCTCGCCACCAGAGAAGCCAACGTTAAGCTCACGCATCAAGAATCCCTGGTCAAGCTCAAGCTGATCAGAAATCTGACCAACACGCTGACGGAACTGACGAGCAGTCATCTTAAGCTCAGGGCGCATCTGTGTAATGGTACGCAGGAATGAATAAAGAGGAACGCCAGGAACCTCAACAGGTGCCTGGTAGGAGAGGAAGATGCCCGCAAGAGAGCGCTTGTCTGCAGCAAGCTCGGTTACGTCCTCGCCGTTAAAGATAAGAGAACCCTCAGTAATCGTATAGGTTGGATCACCCATGATGACGCGGCCAAGTGTTGATTTACCTGCGCCGTTAGGTCCCATTAGAACGTGAGCCTGGCCATCACCAATGCTCAGATCAATTGAATGCAGGATGGATTTCTCCTCGGTACCTGCAGAAATTCCGTTTACACGGAGTAGCTCAGTTGCCATAAATCTCTCTCCAAATATCTCTACGTGCAAGCACGTGATACGTTTGTAACTAGCAAGTTTGGGCAGCTCTAGGGCGAGCAAAACCTTGTGCTAGTACGGTTTTGTGGCAAAGACAAACGCCAATGTCACCGATGTTTTTGTCATACCCCAAAATCCGCTAATTCATACTAAATGGTAGGAATTAAAAAGCAACCCTCACATACGCACTTTTTCACGTTTTCTAGAAAATAATCGGATTTTTTCATAGGTTTCAAAAGTTATAAAACCTTTTCTGCGCCAGAGCTGTCTCTCATGGGTAAACTAGAAACATCTATGTTTGTAACAAGGAGGATTCATGGGTCAGAGAATTCAAGGTACCGAAGATCTTTACGGCGGCTATATGCGCTCTTGGGAGCATATGCAAGATGTTGCTCGCCATCTGTTTGGTACTTACGGTTTTGACCGCATTGAGACTCCTGCACTTGAGCAGGTAGATACCTTTGTTCACGGTATTGGTGAGTCAACTGATGTGGTACGCAAAGAGATGTTCCGCGTTTTTTCTGGCGCGCTACTTGATGATCTGCTAGCTGCCGGCAACGAGTCCGGTCTTAAGCCTCGTCAGCGTATGGCTATGCGTCCTGAGGGAACTGCTGGTGTGGTCCGTGCTGCCGTTGAGCACAACTTTGTGCCACAGGGAGGAACTCCTGCAAAACTTTGGTACGCCGAGTCAATGTTCAGGGGAGAACGTCCTCAGAAGGGCCGTTTGCGTCAGTTCCACCAGGTAGGTGTTGAGTGGCTTGGAGCCTCTGATCCTGCTGCCGATGCAGAGTCCATCATCATGTTGATGAAGTTTTACGAGCAGATGGGTTTCTCGCCAGCTGATATGAAGCTTATGATTAACTCCATGGGTGATGCGGAGTGCCGTCCAGCATATCGCGAGAAGGTCAAGCAGTTCATTCTTGATCACAAGGATGAGATGTGTGAGGACTGTCTTGAGCGTGCGGAGATTAATCCACTTCGTGCGTTTGACTGCAAAAACGAGAGCTGCCACGCGGTTATGAAGGATGCTCCACTGATTTCTGACAACTTGTGTGATGATTGTCGTGCTCACTATGAGCAGGTCAAGGCCTATTTGGACGCTGCAGGTATTTCATACGTTGAGGATCCAACGCTTGTTCGCGGTTTGGATTACTACACACGTACTGTTTTTGAGGTAGAGATTCCAAACGCTGGCGTTGGCGCTATCGGTGGCGGCGGCCGTTATGACGGTCTTGTTGAGCTTGAAGGCGGAAAACCAACCCCAGGCGTTGGATTTGCTGTTGGCTTTGAGCGCATTATGCTGGCGCTGGAAGCTCTTGGTGTTGCAGCTGAGCCAGCGGCTCCAAGCTGTGTGTATGTTGCTTGCGCAGGTGTTGATCAGGCTCCTGTTGTATTTGACGCCGTCTTGGCATTGCGTGAGGCCGGCATTAGATGCGAGGCTGATCGTACTGGTCGTTCGCTGAAGGCTCAGTTTAAGCAGGCAGACAAGATGGGTGCAACGCTTTGCGTGGTCATAGGCCCAGATGAGGTTGAGGCCGGCACGGTAACTCTTCGTAACATGGAATCTCATGAGCAGGTTCAAGTGTCTGCTGACCAGCTTGTTTCTGAGGTTATCGCAAGACAGTAATCAATAACATTAATGTTAAATAAACCCTCTCATGTCTTAGGCATGAGAGGGCATCTTATTAGGCAACTTTTACAGCAGGAAGGCTTGCAGTCGCATCCTTTGTATCTTCGTCCTGCACGCGTGGCCATGCGCAGCTACGAACATTGTCAGAGCATGCGCAGCCACGAACATCGTCAGAGGTAAGACCAAGCCAACGAGCACGATGACCGTCAATCTTTGCTGGACGTCGATGGAGCCACAGGGAAATTCCTAGGGTCCAAAGAGGTAGCAAATAGAGGAAGCTTGCAGCTAGAAGGCTCATAGAAGGTGCGCCAATTGCAGAGAGCACCGAGATGTTTGAAATGGACCACGGTACCAGTGGAGCAAGAATTACAGCGCTATTCTCGATATCCAAAGCAAGGGCGCTGGAAGAGTTTTCTGCGTTCTCGCACAGGTCGTTTGTAAGCATAATAGCCAGCGTCTGGTTACAAGAAACCATTGAGGTAAACATGCTGGTAATCAGAACGCCAAAGAAAGGCGTGGAGTTATCGGAAAGGTCAGCTACCAGCTGGCACATACGGCGAAGCAGACCAGTTGTCTGGAAAAGACCAGCGTAGCTTGAAGAAATGGTGATGATTGTCAAAACGTTTGTCATGGAGAAAACGCCGCCGCCGTTAACCATGTGTGCAACGGTAGCTCCTGGTGCACGGAGGCCAAAAAGCAGAATGACAGGAAGATCCTCGAGAGGAACTCGTTGGACTGTGACGCAGAGAATGCATGCAAGCACCAAGCTGGATGCCATGGTAACAATGACATCAACTTTAAGAAGTGAGAAAACAATGACAAGAAGCGCTGGCGTAAGTGAAATTAAAGAAAGCCTAAAGGAACGGCTCAAAAGGCCAGTGATATCTGGGATAGTACCTGTGTTTGCCATAAAGAAATCCCAGGCCATGTAGATGGCACATGCAACAATAAAAGGTACCACGCTAGTACGAAGCATGCGATTGATATTCTTAGATAGATTAGTGTCGGTAAGTTGTGATACAAGGATTGCGCTGGTAGACATAGGGGAGC
This sequence comes from uncultured Atopobium sp., assembly GCA_963552125.1. Lineage (GTDB taxonomy): Bacteria > Actinomycetota > Coriobacteriia > Coriobacteriales > Atopobiaceae > Lancefieldella. The sequence goes on along the minus strand of CAUVJF010000029.1, from coordinate 11,315 downwards.
AACGATCACCAAAGTAGCTGCCTGCAAGAACAGCACCACCAATAAAGAACTCGCTTGCTCCAATGGCCTTGCCAATAGACATGCAGATGATTCCCATGGTTGCAGCGGTACCAAAAGCGGTACCTAGAAGCATGGACATCATGGTGCAGAGTAAGAATGTTGCAAGAATAAAGATAGAAGGAGAAATAAGAGAAGCAGAAATGCTGACAATCTCTGGAATAGTTCCCGCAGCGCGCCATGCAGCACTCATTGCGCCTACAACAGCAAACAACGCAATGATTGTTTTTACTTCCCAGACGGACTCAAAAGCTGCTAAAAGAAGCTTTTTTGTAGGAATTTTTTGGGAGAGTCCATAACCAAAAAAGAGGAAGAAACCAATGGTCAAAATAGATGTAAGGGGGAAAGATAGAGCTGTGCCTACGATGAGCATCACCGCAAAGGCACTTAGTACTATTAACTCTACCATGCATCCACTCCAAACGAATTTCTTATGTAAATAGAGTAGGCAACTAAAAAGTTGAAGTCCAACTGTTTTCAATGGTTATAATTACAAGTAATTTTTGTAATTCAGTGGGAGCAAAAATGAACTTTCAAACCATGGATTATTTTGTTGCTGTTGCAGAAGAAAAAAGCTTCACTAAGGCAGCCGAACGCTTGAGTGTAACTCAGCAAACACTCTCGGCAAATATCGCAGCAGCAGAAAAAGAACTTGGCTCTAAGCTGCTAGAACGTACGGTTCCGTTGTCTCTAACGTTTGCAGGGGAAGAATTCTTGCGTTATGCCCGCAGGTTTCAAGCTCAGCGTCGTGCCATGGATCAAGAGTTTCTTGATATTGCGGGCAATGAGCGGGGTCGCCTGCGTGTTGGTGTCACCGCCACACGAGGTCATATCATCATGCCGCGCTCTATTGCTGCTTTTCAAAAACTACATCCAAATATCTCCATTGAGCTTGATGAGGGTGAAAATGACGAGCTTGTCGAGTGGCTGTCCGAAGGTCAGCTCGACTTGATTGTTGCAACGGTTAACTCATCGTCGTATGACTTAGTCGTTAAAAAGCTTTTTGACGAGAAGATCGTTCTAGTAGTATCTCAAGCGCTTCTTGAATCTCTGTATGTAGATAACGTTGACTCGGTTGTCTCGCAAGTCAAAAAGACGGGAAAGCTTACAGCCCTGGAAGCCTGTCCTTTCCTAACGGTAGGCAAGCGAGACATTGCAGGTAGTTTTGCTCGCCATGCGTTTGCTGCGTCGGGCATTTCTCCCACTATTAAGGTTATGTCCAGAAACTCCGAGACGCTTTTAGCACTTGCCATGAGAGGTGTTGGCGCCTGTTTCTTGCCGTCTGAGCTGGTTGCCTCTTCCTACTATGACTTTGAAACTTCTGGCCTTCACATTATTGAGCTAGGAAAAGAGATGTCGTATTCGGTTAGCGTTGCTTGGCGACACACCGATCATGTGTGGAGCACTATCGAGTCGTTTGCACAAGTTCTTTCTGAGCAGCGCTACGTGGTTAAGCGTGGTGAGTAGTGTGGGTGCTCTTCAGACTGGCTTCAACCTTAAGATTTTGTATCAGGATGATTATCTACTTGCCGTGAATAAACCCGCGGGAATTATTGTTCACGCAGACGGCACCAATGAGCCTTCTCTAACCGACGCGGTTTGCGAGAAACTCAGCGCACTTGAGAGTCCAACAGAGGTAGATTTTTCCCAGGTCCAAGTTCTGAATCGCCTTGATAGGGAGACTACGGGCATAGTGCTTTTCTCGCTCAAAAAAGAAACACAGGCACAGTTTGACCAGCTTATTGCCTCTAAGGAACTTTCCAAAGAGTATCTGGCAGCTGTTAAGGGAGTGTTTGAGCCGAATAAACTGCTGATAGATAAGGCAATTGGAAAAGATCGGCATGACGCTCAGAAGATGAGAATCTCAGCCACAGGCAAGCCTTCTCAAACGGAGGTGCGCCTCATTAAGGTTGCATCGTCAGCGCAAAGTCAAACTCAAAGCTTGTTGCTGGTCAATTTACTGACAGGAAGAAAGCATCAAATTAGAGTGCATCTCTCGTCACTTGGATTTCCCCTGGTAGGAGATGCGCTATATGGAGGCGTATCTTCTTTGCAGCGTGGAACAAAAAAGAAGCATAAAGTGCAGTCGTTAATGCTGCATGCATATCGCGTTGGATTTATTCATCCAGTCACGGGCGCAAAAATTGTGATTAAAACGGATATTCCAGAGCGATTTTCTTATTTTGGTGTCACCGAGGTGGACTTATAGTACATACTTTGTGGTAGAGACATACATTCATTTTATGCGGATACGTTACCCAGACGTGCATAAAGTGAACGAGGAGGGGGAGAAATGCCTGGCACAATGCGAGGTGTCTATACCAACCTGACTGAAATCCGCAGGAAGGTATTTAAAGAAGTTTCAACGCTTGCGTATGAAAAAGCAGATAAGAGCGTTGATGAAATTGCTCACCAGATGGAAGAGCTGCCGTACAAGATTATTCCTGGTGATATTGCAACGTACCGCGAGAGCGTCTTCTTGGAGCGCGCTATTGTTGGCGAGCGCATTCGCATGACTATGGGCATGCCTATGCAGGGCGTGGATCAACCAGAGCTTATTTCTGACGGCTTGGAAGAGGCCTCTAGACCTGAGGTTTATTACCAGCCACCTCTGATTAACATCGTCAAGTTTGCGTGCAACGCCTGCGAGGACAACGTGTATCGCGTTACCAATGCGTGCCAGGGCTGTCTTGCCCACCCTTGTCGAGAGATTTGTCCTAAAGAGGCAATTAGCTTTGTGGACAAAAAGGCATACATTGACCAGGAGAAGTGCATTCAGTGTGGCATGTGCTTCAAGGTTTGCCCGTACCAGGCAATTCATCACCACGTACGTCCTTGCGCAGCCGCATGCGGTATGGACGCTATTGGCTCTGATGAGCATGGTCGCGCAGATATTGATTACGAGAAGTGCGTATCTTGTGGCCAGTGTCTGGTCAACTGCCCCTTTGGCGCAATTGCCGATAAGAGCCAGATTTTCCAGGTAATTCAGGCTATCAATGAGGGTTACACCGTTGTTCCGATTGTGGCTCCTTCGTTTGTTGGTCAGTTTGGCAAGGGTAGCGTTGGTCGTCTTCGTGAGGCCTTCAAAGAGATGGGCTTTGCCGAGGTAGAAGAAGTAGCAACCGGTGCTGACCTTTGTACCGTTCAGGAGGCAGAAGACTTTGTCAAAGAAGTCCCAGAAAAGCTGCCATTTATGGGAACAAGTTGCTGTCCTTCCTGGTCTGCCATGGCTAAAAAAGAGCACCCAGAGCACGCTGATGCTATCTCTATGGCGCTTACCCCCATGGTTCTGACTGCTCGTCTGGTAAGAAAGCAAAACCCAGAGTCCAAGATTGTCTTTATTGGACCATGTACTGCTAAGAAGCTTGAGGCACTACGCCGTTCCGTTAAGTCCGAGGTCGATTTTGTTTTGACCTTTGAGGAACTTGCAGGAATGATGGAGTCCAAGGGTATTGACTACACCAAGCTTGATGACGATAACTCCGACTTTGAAAACGCATCTCATGACGGCCGCGCCTTTGCAGTGGCCGGTGGCGTAGCAGGCGCTGTAGTTAACGTCATTCACCAGAAGTACCCTGATAAAGAAGTGCCTATCATGGCTGTTGACGGCCTTGCTGAGTGCCGAGCTATGCTCAAGGATGCTGTTAAGGGTAAATATCCAGGCTACCTTCTTGAGGGCATGGCTTGCCCAGGAGGATGTGTTGGTGGCGCTGGCACTCTGAGTGCCGTTAACCGTGCTGCCGCAGCAGTTAAGCGTTACGCAAAGACCGCTTCTTCCGAGCTGGCTTCTGCTAATAAGTACAACGATCTTATTCCAGAGCTTGCTGGCACGGTCTCTGCTGAGGTTGAGATTGCTGAGGTTCTTGAGGTTCAGAAGCCTGTTGAGTAGACAGATTCTCTCAATCAAACGTAAAACGCCGGTGCACTGCATCGGCGTTTTTTATGAGAAATGCAGATTAATAAGGCAATCTACCAGGTAATAAAAAAAGGATCTGCGATTAACAGATCCTTTAAGTTTTAGCCGAGAGATAGTCAACAAAATGTTGATTATTTTGAATTACTCAGATTTTTCGTTTTTCATGGATGCGTAGAACGTTGCATGCGCAAAAACGTCTTTAATTGTTTTTCCATTAATAAAAGGAAGCGCGAGAAATTCGTCTACCGTTGGAACTAGTTCAGAACAATCTACAAAGTGGTTTTTTGAGTTTCTGATGCTGGTGTCTTGAGCTCTCCATGCCTCAAAATTGACATCAGTGAGGTAATAAACCTGGTGTCCGACTTGCATGTACACAGAGTGATTACTGTGCAGGTACTCTACCAGGTCTTCGTAAGAAATCTGGAGAACCTCAGAACTTTTCTTGCCCATGATGCAATCCTTTCCACGTCGCTTGCGCGCAAATTATGGACGCACTTTTATAGACTATACCGCCCTCAGAATACGCTTATTCAGATGAATTGAGAGGCATAGGCAAGCGGACGTTTTTTCTCGCTCAACGGCAATGAGCGGATGGTTGCAATCTTTAGTGCTACTATTTGAGAATTTCTTGCACCATCTCATCTGCAGTATTGCAGAGTGTGGTGGCACCAGCAGCTAAAAGGGTATTTTTATCTCTAAATCCCCAGGTAACACTAATGCAAGGCATACCACTGTTGCGTGCTGTTGCAACATCAACCTCAGAGTCTCCAATATAGACAGCGTCTTGAGGTTCAACACCAATTTGAGCAAGGGCGTAATGGACGGGTTCTGCATCAGGCTTTCTTTTAAGGTCATCTCGCTGACCTAAGGCAAAGTCAAATCTACCTGGGAAGAAATTGCTCATTAAATCTGCAATGGCAAAGTCTGGTTTGTTTGAGACAACGGCGCACTTAACGCCTGCAGCCCTAAGCGTATCAACCGCATCAAGTATGCCGGGATAAGGAGCTGTGTTATCCAAGCTATGGTCAGCGTAGTGCTCTTTAAAACACGCAAGTACACGCTGGTATGTTTCATCATCGGTGCCTTTTGGCACGGCATCGCGGATAAGCTTTGCAACGCCGTTTCCTACCATTTGACGGACCTCATCAACGGTATAAGAAGGCATATTGAACTGCTCAAGAGCGTAATTTGTTGCCCAAGCAAGATCAACAATAGTGTTCAGAAGTGTTCCGTCTAGATCAAAAACGGCGGCTTTATAACTCATTTGTACTCCTTTTAATAAGGATACTAAAGACTACGTCTATAATAAGTTTAGTTTTATTTTGTCTAAAGAAAATGCTGTTTCGCTAGAAGACTGTCTAAGAATACTCAAAAAGTATATAGAGAAGGAAAGATAGAATGAAATCCATTAAATTTGATGATGTATCATATCATTATCATAATTCCGATAAAGGAATTCGGAACTTCTCTTTAGAAATCTCTAAAGGTGAATTTATAGCGGTAATTGGTAAGAATGGTGCAGGTAAATCAACTTTTTTGAATTTGGTTGCTGGACTATTAAAGAAGTATGACGGAAAAATTATTGTTGAAGAAGAGATACCCTTTAGAGATGTTGGAGTTTGTCTACAGAAACAATCAATCGATTGGTATTTAAATGTCTTTGACAATGTGTACCTTGGTGCAAGATTAAGTGGGCAAACATCTAGCGATGCTAAGGAAAGTACTCATAAGATCATAAATTTTCTTGGATTGTCTGAGTTTGAAAAATCTTTACCTGATGGCTTATCTGGAGGACAACAGCAGCTCCTGCAGGTTGCAAGAGCGTTGGTTCATAAACCAAATTTTCTTATTCTTGATGAGCCAACCTCCGGGCTGGATGTAATCAAAGGGGATAATTTATTTAAATATTTAAGAAAAGAATGTGATAACAGAAACTGTACAGTACTTGTTTCCTCACATGATCTTGGTTTATTGGAGGAGTATTGTGATCAGGTTTTATTAATAGAAGATGGCAAATTAAAATTTTTCGGCAAAATTTCCGACTTCTTTTTACAGTACTCTTATGAAAAAATAGCGCGAATTACTTTTGATGGATTGTTATCGCTTAACAATCAAAGTGATTTAATGTCTTGTTGCCCTTGTTCGATTGAAGAAAATGAAATAACAATACGTGAAGAATATTTTCTTAAGCTGCCTGTTCTTATCGGTAAGTTACAGGAACTTGTTTCAATAAAAAATATTACTTTTAATAATTTGACACTGAGACAAATAATTTTGGAAGGATCTGATAATGAATTTTAAAAAAGAAAGTTTTGGTCTTTCATCATTTGTCATCGTTGTAGAAACAGAGCTTAATGCACTTAAGTCAAATAAACACATAATATATAGCAGCTTATTGACTCCAATTTTGTATTATGTTTTTTACGCAATAGGAATTCAGTCAACATTTGGAGATATATATTTTCATGGACAGTATATGTCCTTTTTGTCATTTGCATTTGCTGGCATTTTGATTATGTGCTTATTTCAACAAATGAATCAAAGTGTCTATAGGTTGGTTATAGATAAGCGATGGAATATTTTGCCAATTAAACTTGAGAGTGGTATTAATCCTGAGTGTTATGTGTTGGGTATTTCAACACTTCCTTTTGTAGTAACACTACTTCAATTAATAATTCTTTTGGCTATTTCAATGATTACTGGTATGCGGATAAGTCTTTGGCAAGTTATTGGCATGTTTTTGTTGTTGTGTATTTTCATTGTATTCTGGACATCAATTTTTTCCTGTATTGCATTGCTAATTAATGATTACAAACAGCGAGATTTTATTTTGGGTGTAGTAATGACGCCTTTGATTTTTGCCGCACCACTATTTTATTCTCTTGATAATGCTCCTATGATTCTTCAAGTTATATCAAGATGTAATCCGCTAACATACCAGCTGGAATTAATAAGAGACGTAATGATTGGATATTTTGACTGGGGATTACTGGTCTTTTTCTTAATAATCAGCATAATTGCATTGCTCTTTTCAGGAAGTGCACTAAAGAGAGTGGATTATACAAATGAAGAGCATTAAGACTCTTTTGCTTTATCAGCTCAGAGCGAAGAGATAATTAATTCAAATGATTAAAGTGCTCTAATTGAATAGGAGTACAATGTTTTATCTATGAGCAAGAACGTGCCGTCTACACGTTTTTGCCGTCTTGAAGGCGCTTTCCGATTTGGCACAGGGAAGCAAAGACGAAAGGATAAAAATGGATTGTTCCTCAGAAACCCCTCAGAATTATTCCGCTCACGCAGCTGTTGATTTGCACAGCATGCATACGCATACCTGCGGAGAGCTTCGTGCAGAGCATATCGGTCAGACCGTTACGCTCACTGGTTGGGTTTGGCGTCGTCGTGACTTTGGAGGCCTGATTTTTGTTGACCTTCGTGATCGCGAGGGTTTGACACAGATTCTATTTGACCCAGATGTTGATGAAGAAACATTTGCAACTGCAGAGACTATTCGTCCTGAGTGGCCTGTTTTGATTTCTGGTACGGTTCAGCATCGTTCTGAAGGCCAGACCAATGAGGCTCTTGCTACCGGTGAGGTAGAGGTACTTGCTTCAAAGATTGAGGTCCTTAACACCAGTGCAGTTCCACCATTCCAGATTGAGAACCACATTGATGTTAACGAGGATCTTCGCTTGAGGTATCGCTATGTTGACCTGCGTCGTCCTCAGATGGCACAGAATCTTCGTATGCGTTCTGATTTTGCATTTGCGCTTCGTGAGGCTTTCCATAAGCGTGACTTTACTGAGGTAGAGACTCCAGCGCTGTTTAAATCTACTCCTGAGGGAGCTCGTGACTTCTTGGTTCCATCCAGAATGCAGGGCGGAAACTTCTACGCACTGCCACAGTCTCCACAGTTGTTGAAGCAGCTGCTGATGATTGGCGGCGTTGAGCGCTACTACCAGATTACTAAGTGTTTCCGCGACGAGGACCTCCGTGCAGATCGTCAGCCTGAGTTTACGCAGGTTGATATGGAGATGGCATTTGTCCGCGAGGAAGATGTCATGGCTGAGCTTGAGGATATTCTGGGCGATGCATTTGCAAAGATGGGCATTGAGTTCCCAGCTCCACTGCGCAAAATTCAGTACTGGGATGCAATGGATACCTACGGCTCCGATAAGCCTGATACTCGTATTGGTATGGAGCTTCACGACGTCTCTGAGGTCTTTAAGCAGTCCAGCTTTAAGCTCTTTAGCTCTGCTGCAACAACTGATGGTCAGTACGTCAAGGCAATCAACGTTAAGGGTGCAGGCACCTGGCCACGCTCTCAGGTTGATAAGCTTGCTGAGGTAGCCGCTGGTTTTGGTGCTAAGGGACTTGCATGGGTCGCCTTCAAAGAGGACGGTTCCGTGGGAGGTCCTATCACCAAGTTCTTCTCGCCAGAAGAGCTTGAGGCACTACGTGCAGAGATGTCTGCTGAGGCAGGGGACTTGATTCTCTTTGCTGTGGGCGGCCGTCTGGAGACAGATGAGATTCTTGGTGGTATGCGCCTACATATGGCAAAGGTCCTGGATGTACCACGAGAAGGTCATGATTTCCTCTGGGTTGTTAACTTCCCACTGTTCCACTGGGATGAGGAGACTCAGTCTTATGCCTCTGAGCACCAGCCCTTCACCCTTCCTCGTGAGGATGAGCTTGACCTTCTGGATACTCATCCTCTGGCTATGGGCTCGTATACCTACGACTTTGTTATGGACGGCTTTGAGGCTGGCGGCGGCGGAATGCGTATCCATAACGCTGAGCTGCAGCTTAAGATTCTGGAGAAACTCGGCTTTACTGAAGAGCGCGCAAAGGCTCAGTTTGGCTTCTTGATGGAGGCTCTGACGTTTGGTGCGCCTCCAATGGGCGGCTTTGCACTTGGTCTTGACCGCGTGTGTATGCTGCTTGCAGGTGCTGATTCCATCCGCGACGTCATGGCTTTCCCAAAGACTACTTCTGGCTCTGATTTGATGTCTAGCGCTCCTTCTCCTGTTTCTAATGAGCAGCTCAAGGAGGTTTCGCTTCAAACGCTTCCAAAAGAGGCATAAGCAAACCAAGCAACGCAAGACAGTAAGGTACATGGTGTTTTAGAAATGAACGATGTTTCTGTAGAAGAAAAAGCTCCATCTGCTCGCGCTGAGTTAAAGGTAATCTTGGACCATTTTGGCGCGTATAAAAAGGACTTTGTTATGTCGGGACTCTGCGTGTTTGCAGAGTCCCTACTCGAATTAGTGATTCCTGTACTCATGGCCCAAATTGTTGACCAGGGCATTTTGCAAGGCAACCTTCAGACTGTTTTTGTAAACGGCACCGTTATGGTTGTCTTTGCTCTTCTCGCCATGTTTGCTGGTATTGGCTATGCACGCTACTCAGCAAAAGCAGCTATGGGACTGGGTGCTCAACTCAGACAAGATGAATATCGCCGTATGGAAGAGTTTGCTTTTGCAAATCTTGATAAATACGATTCATCCTCTCTGGTAACGCGTTTAACCTCCGACGTAACCATTATTCAGAACGCCTTTGCAATGGGTACACGCCCGTTTATGCGTGGACCAATTATGCTGGTCATGGGCTTGGTTATGGCATTTATTATGAGTCCAGAGCTGGCGGTAGTGTATTTTGCTGTGTTGCCTTTCCTAGCTATTGCGCTCTTCTTTATTGTGAAGCGTGTTGGCCCTTTGTACCGCGTTATGCAAGGTGCAATGGATAAGCTTAACGAGGCTCTGCAGGAAGACTTTGCGGCCGTGCGCGCTATTAAGGCATATGTCCGAGAAGGATATGTCTCTGATCGCTTTGAAAAAGTTAATACGCAGTACGCGCAGACTGCTACAAAGACCTTTGGCACTTCCGTTTTAAATCTGCCTATTTTCCAAGCATCAATGTATGTCACTAACGTGGCTATTCTTTGGTTTGGCGGCCAGATGATTATGGCTGGTAGACTGGGCGTTGGTGAGCTCACGGGCTTCATGAGCTACGTACTGCTTATCATGAACTCTCTTATGATGATTTCTGGCGTGTTCTTGCTTACTGCTCGCGCCATTACCAGCGTGCGTCGAATCGGAGAGATTCTTTCCGAAGAGCCTGCTATTGAGTCTCCAGAGTACGGCTTGACTGACGTTAAGAATGGCGCAGTCCGCTTTGAAAACGTGTCCTTCAAGTACAGTCAGAGCGCTGAAGAGGACGTTCTTGAAGACATCAACCTCTCGTTTGCGCCAGGCTCTACCGTTGGTATTCTCGGCGGCACCGGCTCCGGAAAAACTACCCTTATCCAGCTGATTGCTCGCTTGTACGATGCAACTGAAGGCACCGTGTTTGTTGGCGAGAATGACGTCCGCTCCTACAATCTTGTTTCACTTCGTGATGCAGTGTCTGTTGTCCTTCAGAAAAATGTGCTGTTCAGCGGTACCGTCCGCGACAACCTGCTTTGGGGAGATCCCAATGCAACTGATGAGGAGCTGCTCCACGCGTGTTCTATTGCATGCGTTGATGAGTTTCTTGACAGGATTGGTGGCTTGGACGGAGACCTTGGTCAGGGTGGTGTTAATGTCTCTGGTGGCCAGAAGCAGCGTCTTTGTATTGCGCGCGCGCTTTTGAAGAAGCCAAAAATCATCATTTTTGATGACTCTACCAGCGCGGTTGATACAGCAACTGACGCAAAGATTCGTGCAGGACTTGCCGAACTTGCTGACATGACAAAGATTATCATTGCCCAGCGTGTGAACTCGGTTATGGACTCAGATCAGATTGTCGTTCTTGATAACGGCAGGGTCCATATGACTGGCACTCACACAGAACTTCTCGCCAAGAGCCCTATCTATAGAGAGCTGTATGAGTCGCAGACTGGCGGTAGTCAGTCAGACATTGACGCTGCTGGTAAGGAGGTGTCACATGGCTAATCGCGCAGGAGGAGCACGTCCTCAAAACATCGGACATACCATTAGAGTGTTTGTCTCGTACTTAGGTCACGCTAAGAAACGCCTTATGTTGGTGGCACTTCTTGTTTCTATCAGCGGTTTAGCGGCGCTTCTGGGCACCTATATGATTAAGCCTGTTGTTGCCGCAGTGGGCAGGGGAGACGTAAGTGGCTTTACCAACCTTGTTGTGTTTACGGCGGTTGTGTATGCAATTGGCGCTCTTACCAGTGTTGGTTACACGCAAATTATGGTTCGCGCTGCTCAGAGGATTGTTTTTGATATCAGACGAGACCTTTTTGAGCACATCGAATCACTGCCGCTGAGGTTCTTTGACCGCCGTACCCGCGGCGACATTATGAGCTTCTTTACAAATGACGTGGATACCATCTCGG
>CAUVJF010000028.1:0-17111 GCA_963552125.1 uncultured Atopobium sp. | reverse complement strand
ATTATTAAGCTTCGTCAGAAGGTTGATGGAACCTTTGTCTATGTTACACATGACCAAACAGAGGCAATGACCTTGGGCGACCGCATTGTCATTATGAAGGATGGCTTTGTTCAGCAAATTGGAACACCACAAGAAGTGTTTAATAGACCGGCTAATCTCTTTGTTGCTGGTTTCATTGGCATGCCTCAAATGAATTTCTTTAACGCACATCTTATTCGCGTGGACAATGAGTTCCATGTGGAGACAGATAACATGTCATTTGAAATTTCTCCTGAGATGGCTAATCTGTTAGCGCAGTCTTGGGTTGCTGCACCAGCAACAGATGTCATTGTCGGCATTAGACCCGAGCAAATTTATTTGACTGAGCCAAATGGAATTGGCGCTTTTAAGGGCAATCTTGAGGTAAGCGAGCTTATGGGCTCCACTGTGCATCTTCATGTTCATACTGATGACGGCAACTTTGTTCTTATCGTTCCAGCAACTGAGTTTGCTAAACGAAACCTCAAAATTGGAGATGAAGTGTGGTTTAAATTTGAAGACAATGCTGTTCATCTCTTTGATAAGAATACACAGGATAATCTAGTTAAGTATTAAAGCTTTGTACTGGCTTATCTTGAAAAGATAAGCCAGTACTCTTTTTGTGAAAGAGGCAACTATGGGACGAGCAAGCGGAGTACTTATGGCCGTTTCTTCTCTTCCAAATTCATATGGGATTGGCACGTTTGGCAAAGAAGCCTACGATTTTATTGATTTTCTCGTCAGGACAAAACAAAGGTATTGGCAGGTTTTGCCTCTTACTACCACAAGTTATGGTGACTCTCCTTATCAGTCTTTTTCTGCTGCAGCGGGAAGTCCTTACTATATAGATTTAAAAAATCTTGAGAAACTTGGCTATTTAAAGTCAGATGACTTTGAAGATATTTCTTTTGGGACTAGCAATACTTGTGTTGATTATGGTGCACTTTTTGTAAATCATCGTCGTTTACTTAATCGTGCCTTTGATAGGTTTATGCAAGATGTTCCTGCTGATTTTGAGAAGTTCTGTCATGATCATGCAGAATGGCTTGATCCATATGCGGAGTTCATGTCTCTAAAGGAAGAGTTTGGACATAAAGCCTACTGGGAGTGGCCAGAACTTTATCAGCACAGAAACGAGACTACTGCAAAAGAAATTAAGAAACTGCAAAAGTCAGTTTTGTATCACAAGATGACTCAGTATTTCTTCTTTACTCAATGGGCAAAGGTTAAGACTTATGCCAATAAAAGGGGAGTACTTATAATTGGTGATCTTCCCATTTATGTCTCGCGCGATTCTGTTGAGATGTGGGCACAGCCAGAACTGTTTAAAACGGATGAAACAGGACGACCTATTACGGTTGCGGGCACTCCTGCTGATCAATTTTCTTCCACCGGTCAATATTGGGGAAATCCCATTTATAACTGGGAGTATATGAAGAAATCGCACTATTCATGGTGGGTTTGGCGTGTACAGACAAATCTTGAGATGTTTGATGTGCTTAGAATTGATCATTTTAGAGGTTTTGAAGCCTATTGGGAGATTCCTTACGGAGCTGCAAATGCTACAGAAGGCAAATGGACTAAAGGGCCAGATTTGGAGCTGTTTAAGGAACTGGAAAAGCAGCTGGGTAAGCTTCCAATCATTGCGGAAGACCTTGGCTTAATTACACCAGAGCTTATCGCCATGCGAGACAAAACTGGTTTCCCAGGAATGAAAATCTTGCAGTACGGATTTGATGGAAAGCATGATTCAAGAGATCTTCCTCACAATTACACTGCAAATTCCATTGCTTATGTGGGAACGCATGATAATCCAACTGCTCGTGGTTGGTATGAAACTCAGGCTACTGATAGAGAGCGTGAACAGGCAGATATTTACCTTCATCGCTCAAAAGATGAGCCAATTGGTGAGGCGCTTTCACGTGGAATTGCAGCTTCTGTGAGTGACACTTGTATTCACACCATGCAAGATCTTCTCGGCTTAGATGATTCTGCACGTATGAATGTTCCAGCCACTGTTGGAGGTAACTGGTGTTGGCGTATGAAGCAAGGAGCCATTACGCGTCACATAGAAGATTTTTTAAGAACTATTACTGAGATGTACTTCAGAGTGTACAAAGAGGAGAAGTAATGAACTTAGACACTTTGTCTCTTCAACAATTTAACCAACCTCTGTCTGAAATTACTGACAGGCAGGTTTTTGAATTACTGCTTCAAGTGGTTAAGAGTAAGTCAGAAGCTCTTCCGTTAAATAATGGTAAGAAGAGGCTCTATTACATCTCCGCTGAGTTTCTTATTGGCAAGCTGCTTTCAAATAACCTCATCAATCTGGGAATTTATAACGAGGTAAAAGCGCAGCTTTCTAAAGCAGGCCATTCGCTCGAAGACATCGAAGAGCTTGAAGTTGAGCCTTCACTTGGTAACGGTGGTCTTGGTCGATTGGCGGCATGCTTTATCGACTCCATGTCAACACTTGGTCTGCCAGGCGATGGTGTAGGCCTTAAGTATCATTTTGGACTCTTTCATCAGCAGTTTTTAGATAGACAGCAAACTGCCGTTCCAGATGCTTGGCTTGCTGATAATAGGTGGCTTGAAGACGAGAAGACATCATTTACCGTGGAATTTAGAGATTTCTCGGTGACATCTGAGCTCTATTCCATTGATGTTTTGGGATATGGCCGAACAAAGAAAAACAGACTTCGTTTGTTTGACCTGCAAAGTATTGATGAATCATTAGTCTCCGATGACGCTATTGATTTTGATAAGACTGCTTTAAAAAAGAATCTAACGCTCTTTTTGTATCCCGACGATTCGGACGAAGACGGTCAGCTTCTTCGTGTGTATCAGCAATATTTTATGGTTTCAAATGCTGCACAGCTGATTGTTAAAGAGGCGGTTGAGCGCGGCAGTAATGTTCATGACCTCGTTGACTATGTTGTGATTCAGATTAACGATACGCACCCCACAATGGTAATTCCAGAGCTTATTCGTATCTTGACTGAGAAATACGATATCTCGTTTGAAGAGTCTGTAACCATTGTTTCTTCACTAGTTGCATACACAAATCATACGATTTTGGCAGAAGCTCTTGAGAAATGGCCTCTTAAATTTATCGAGGAAGTTTCTCCAAAGATTGCTTCGATTATCAAAAAGCTTGACGAACACATCCGTAGTACCGTTGCAGATCCAAGTGTACAAGTCATCATTGATAAGAAAGTTCACATGGCTAACCTTGCCATTCATTACGGCTTTAGTATCAATGGTGTTGCAGCGCTTCATACTAAGATTTTGGAAGAGACAGAGCTCAAGCCATTCTTTGATTTGTACCCAGAGAAATTCTCTAACAAAACTAATGGAATCACTTTCCGTCGCTGGCTCATGGGTTGTAATCCCGAGCTTGCCGAGTATCTTGATGCGTTGATAGGAGATAGCTGGAGAACAACTGGTAATCTCGAGGGACTTTTAGAGTATCAGAATAACGATGAAGTTCTTAATAGGCTGCAAGAGATAAAGCATATAGCCAAAGATAGAATGAGCAAGTTTTTGCTGGACACTCAAGATGCAAAAGTTAATGCTGACTCCATTATTGATGTCCAGGTGAAGCGTTTCCACGAATATAAGCGTCAGCAAATGCTATTGCTTTATTTGATTTGGAAATATTTTGATATTAAGTCCGGACACCTTCCAAAACATCCTATTACTGTCATTTTTGGTGGTAAGGCTGCACCAGCATACGTGGCTGCTCAAGATATCATTCATGCAATTCTTGTTCTCTCGTCTTTGATTGCAAACGATGCAGATGTTTCACCATATCTTCAGGTGATAATGATCGAGAATTACAACGTTACTGCCGCTGAGCACGTTATTCCAGCAGCAGATATCTCTGAGCAGATTTCACTGGCTTCCAAGGAGGCTTCTGGAACTTCCAACATGAAGTTCATGCTTAACGGCGCTGTTACCGTTTGCACAGTTGATGGTGCAAATGTAGAAATTGCCGACTTGGTAGGCAAGGAGAATATCTACGCGTTTGGTGCTTCAAGTGATGAGGTTGTAAGCCTTTATGAGCACAAAGGTTACAAAGCAAAAGAGTTTTATAAGAAACCCCAGATTAAACCACTCGTTGATTTCTTAATTAGCCCAGAGTTTATTTCTCTTGGAAATGAGGAGCGCCTGGAGCGTCTCCACAAAAACTTGTGCTCAAAAGACTGGTTTATGACGCTGCTTGATTTGGAAGCATACATTTCAACAAAAGAGCACGTGTTCGATGATTATGAGGATAGGAGAGCGTGGCTCCAGAAGTCTCTTGTAAATATTGCTATGGCAGGAACGTTCTCATCTGATAGAACTATTGCCGAATATAACAATGAGATTTGGCACCTTACTCCTGATAAGTAAAGACACGCAGTACAAACCAGCGAGTCAGTTGTTTTAACCAGTGACTGTTAAACAAGCATTCTAAACAAGCGGTCTAGTCAAGTAGTCTAGACCGCTTGATGTGTTTCTTTACCAATTTTATTAGCAAAAATATCATCTGTTTTGGTCTCATCTGCATAAATGACAAGAAATGAGCTATGGTATATATAAATATTCACCCTTCACGAGGGAAGAAGGATGTATGAACAGCACTTCTGTTAGAAGCGTTAGAAGCACTCGATTTTCTCGCTTTACGGTTTTAGCAATTCTTATGCTATTTGTGGGTGCAATTTTGGCATTTACTCTTCCACACACGGCATATGCTGCTGACCCAGCAATTTATTCCGATGATGTGGACGGCGCGCCGCTTGATGGAACTCAGACCGTTGCCAACCCGTTCCCAGATTTTATTTCTGATGCTGAAATCCAGGCCGAGATTACCGCTCAGGCGGCTAAGCCGCGAGAAGATCGTACAGGTGTCATCGTTCGTTATTACTGGGTAAAGCCCGATGGTACTGCGCTCAAGCTGGACATGGATCCAACTAAATATTCCGTTGCGCAGATGATTGCTGAAGGCGGAGAAATTCGCGCTTACTACGTTCTTCTCGGCGATACGGATAACCTGCTCAACTTCCCACACAATGATCCAAATGGTTATGGCCTGCGTAAGGTGGCCGTTTCTGTTCATTCTGCTGTTGATACGTACAAACCAATGGATGCAACAGGTGCTCTTTCGGGTGGTGGTCCAAAGACTAACTTGATGTTCACTGTCAAGGTAAATGGCCAGTCCATCATGGGTGGCACTTCATATGAGGAGCCCGCTGCTGTATTTACTGCACCAGTTACAGCTCGTCAGTACATTGAGTTCTCCGCGCCATTGAACATCTCTGATAGGTCTTATCAGCTGGGAATTCAGGGTGGCATTAAGAAATCTTGGGGAGGCACTCACGCATATACCAAGCGTTATCCTGCGCGAGTCATTGATACCGCAACAGCTGTGTACCATTATGTCGATGACCTTGCGTATAGGCAGCTTAACGGCCTTGGCCTTAGTGACCCTATTGCACAAAGAAATGCTGGTCTTCCTATTTATGGTAACGGTGCAGTAAGCGTTCTTGGTCTTGATGATCTTGCTGCTACGTATACAACTTCTGCAGCGTTTGAGGATCGTCAGGTGTCTGCTCGTTACAACACAAAGGGTCATGTCGTGTATATGCCTGAGTATGCTGGCGTTACTGCAGATGACTCTGTTGCTGGCGGTAATAAATTTGAGACCGATCCATCAACCAACATGTTGCTGACTACTGTTCGCAAGTCAGTCGACGAGATCAAGGCTGCAGGACCTGGTGATTCTTACGTCTATATCGCAAATGATATTGACGTTCCAGAGGGAACATCTCTTGCGATTGGCACGTATAACTCTGGTCCTCGCGATAATTCCGTTTTGGCTCCTGGTTTCAATGCAGACGGTTCTGTAAACCGCACCAGGCAGTATTACCTCACGTATCGTGCCGTTCCGTCTCCTTTAAAGCTTGTGAAGACTGACTCAGACGATGCTTCTAAGCCTGTCGCCGGTGCAACTTATAGTCTCTATAAGGCTGACGGCACATTGGTCAAAGAGGGAATCACTACTGATGCTGATGGTACTTTCACATCCGGCGATATTCTTACAAAGACAGAGCTAACTGCACTGGTTCAGAATACCGCGGCAACTGCAGACCTACTAACTAAGGGCATTTATCAGGATGGAGATAAGTTCTATCTGACGCCGGGCGATTATTATCTGGTTGAGACTGCATCTCCAGAGGGATATGAGCTCAATACAAATCAGATTCCATTTACCGTAGCTCCTGCAACGTTTAATGCTGCAGATGAGACTATTGTTCCTGCGGAAGTTACTACTGCTGATAAACCAATTACTCCTACACCAACCCCAACGCCAGATCCTAACCCAGAGCCAAAGCCTAAGACTCCTAAGAAGAAAAGGTCTAACCTGCCAGATACCGGCGATGCAATGTCCATTGCAAGCGCACTTGCAGCTGCAGGTATTATTGCTTCTGGTCTTGCGTATTCTGTAAAGGTTCGCCGTTAGTTATTGGATTACAGATTACAAGCGCTAAAGAGGCTGTGCTTCGCACAGCCTCTTTTTTGATGCGTGAAGTCTGGCTTAGTTGGACGCTTAGTTGGACGCCGACTTGCACGTTAACCTGTACGCTGACCTGCATACTGACCTGCGTAGTCTGTGCAATCGATGCAGTTTGAGGACGAGCATATCTTGCAAGTGGTAAAAAATGCGTTTAGTTGGAGATTTCATTTTTCTGCATACAACGTTTGCCCAGATAAAAGTTTTTGGCGCGGTAAAAAATCGTCTTAGTTGGAGATAAATCGGCTAATTTTCATTTTTCATCCCCAACTAAACGGGTTTTTTACCTTTTTCGGCACATAATTTTGAGCTCAAAAATTATGTATTCATGGAAATGAATTTAATTGCATGAATATTCAAATTGATAAATCAAAAGTTGATCACTACAAGTAAAGAGGAAAATTGCTAATAAAATGACTGGGAAAACAGGGGGGGGAGAAGTAGAAAAACAGGGGAAGACATAGAAATAGACACTAATGCGCCTAAAAGTCATCAGCGTGCTCATCAAACATACAGCAAGAATAAGCAGAGTGATGCTTAGAGCAGGGAAGTGATGGAAGAAAAATAGGGAATTTTATGGAGCGGCGGACGGGACTCGAACCCGCAACAGTCAGCTTGGAAGGCTGATGCTCTACCAATTGAACTACCGCCGCAAGGGTAAAGCAAAAAGAAAAAATGGTCGGGGTGACTGGATTCGAACCAGCGACCCACTGCTCCCAAAGCAGTTGCGCTACCAAGCTGCGCTACACCCCGAGCCGAGAGAAAAGTATAGGTGACAAATCGCCCGAGAGCAAGAAGAAATTGCAATCTTTTTGAACTAATTTTTCATCTATTAGATTTTTCAATTTTGTTATGTAATCGAAACATTGGATGACTATGCTATTCGTAACCACTCGAAAGGGGTTTTATGAGCTACTCATCTAAGGTAATTGCACAGCTTGAAGAGCGTTACGCAGATCAGCCTGAGTTTATCCAGGCAGCAAAAGAAGTTCTTACTACTATCCAACCTGCACTCGATGCACATCCAGAGTTCGAGAAAGCCGCTTTGCTTGAGCGTCTTGTCGAGCCTGAGCGCACTGTTATGTTCCGCGTCCCATGGATTGACGACGCCGGCAACGTCCAGGTCAATCGCGGATACCGCATTGAGTTCAACTCCGCAATTGGACCTTACAAGGGCGGCCTCCGTCTCCATCCTACCGTTAATCTTTCTATCCTGAAGTTCCTCGGCTTCGAGCAGATCTTCAAGAACTCGCTGACCACGCTTCCAATGGGCGGCGGCAAGGGCGGCTCTGACTTCGATCCAAAGGGCAAGTCCGACCGCGAGATCATGGCGTTCTGCCAGTCCTTCATGACCGAGCTTTCCCGCCACATCGGTCCAAACACCGACGTTCCAGCTGGCGACATCGGCACCGGCGCACGTGAGATAGGCTACATGTTTGGCCAGTACAAGCGCCTCCGCAACGAGTGGACCGGCGTCCTGACCGGCAAAGGCCTGTCCTTCGGCGGCTCCCTTGCTCGCACCGAGGCTACCGGCTACGGCGCGGTTTACTTCCTCACTCACATGCTTGCCGAGAAGAACGATGCGCTCGCAGGTAAAACGGTCTGCATCTCCGGTTCCGGAAACGTTGCTACCTACGCTGCCCAGAAGGCACAGCAGCTGGGAGCAACCGTAGTAACCGTTTCTGACTCCTCAGGTTATGTCTATGATCCAGAGGGCATCGACGTTGAGCTGCTGAAAGACGTCAAGGAGGTCCGCCGCGCTCGCATTAAGGAGTACGCCGACGCACGTCCTTCCGCAACTTTCTTCCCAGGTGAGCGTCCTTGGAGCCAGAAGTGCGACATTGCTATGCCATGCGCAACTCAAAACGAGCTCGAGCTCGCTGACGTGCAGAAACTTGTTGCCAACGGCACCAAGTACGTCGTCGAGGGCGCTAACATGCCTACCACCCTCGAGGCAACCAATTACCTCATCGAGAACGGTGTCTTCTTCGCACCTGGCAAGGCTGCAAACGCAGGCGGCGTAGCTGTTTCTGGTCTTGAGATGTCCCAGAACGCCGAGCACCTTTCTTGGACGTTCGAGGAGGTAGACTCCAAGCTTCAGGGAATCATGGAGAGCATTTACACTGCTGCTTCAGAGGCTGCCGCAACGTACGGCCACCCTGGCAACCTGGTCTTTGGCGCAAACATTGCCGGCTTCCTCAAGGTTGCAAATGCAATGATGGCTCAGGGTGTTTGCTAGTTTGCATCGCATTTGGCGAGAAACCCGTTGTTGCAGCACTTAATTGAACAAACTGCATCGTTGGTTTAACGTAATTGTCAAAAAGGACCTTGGTCTTCCAAGGTCCTTTTTGTTCGCTTATTGATTACAGCTTTCTCGCGCTTTACGCTCTTGAAACGTCCTGTGCTTTACGCTCGTGAAACAAACGCGTTTCCCTCGATGAAATAGCGCTTTGGAGCATCAGCGTTTTTACTGATGCCAACGCGAGGTGAGCGTCCAATCGTTTCTCCTGGTAGCAGGGGAGCATAGTCCAGCACAAGTGGCTCGGCTGTTAGGTCATGCCCATATAGAGCCTTGTCGATGCCAAGCGCAGCACAAACTTTACCTGGGCCGTTAGTAAGATCGCTCAGCTTGAGCGCGTGCTTGCGTACACGCCCTACTTGAGGCGCACCGCAGTCATGACCTGCGCCCGATAGCACTTCCTCGCAGCTGATGCTTGCGCTTGCGGCTTCGCGACGCGCCTGCGCTTTACCCGCACGCCTTGCCTCACGGAGCTCACGCATCACCTCTACACCTTCAAGAGGTTCAACCGCGCGTACCAAACATCCACTGCCAAAACCTTCGGGTCCACACACCACATTGCAGCAGTGGTGCATCCCGTACGAAACATACACATACAGATGACCAGCAGGTCCAAACATGGCAGCGTTGCGCTCGCTAGGCCCGCCAAACGCGTGACTCGCGGAATCATCTTGATCGTAAGCCTCGGTCTCCACAATTCTTGCAACTAGTTTGTGTTTCTCGCCATCAAGCGTAATTGTCCTTGTCAGAGTACATCCCAGAAGAAGTGGGGCAGCAACATCTGAGGGATTCTCTAGAAAATCTGGAAACATGCCATCTCCTTTATTGGTTATGCGTTACAATACTACCAACCTTTAAGGACGGTGCGAGACACCGGCAAGGCCCATAGCGTTGAGTGCGCATGTTCGCTGTTGAGCCTCCACAAGGAGTGCTCTTTTTTTATGGCTCGGCATGCGCCTACGCAGATCGGAGAGTATATGAATCCACTGGCAAGTGCCACCTCGCAGCCTCGCGCGCTGCTTGTTCTCGAAGATGGAACAACCTTCGAGGGGAGGTGCTGTGGTGCTAGCGGAGAGACCTTCGGCGAGATTGTTTTCAACACGTCTATGACCGGCTACCAGGAGATTATCTCCGATCCAAGTTACGCCGACCAGATTGTCACGCTGACTTATCCGCAGGTAGGCAACTACGGCATTGATCCTGCGGTCATGCAGCGAGACGTTTTGCACCTGCGTGGTTTTGTCGTCCACGACATGTGCTATGAGCCAAGCAACTGGACATCCAAGCAGAGCCTTCCAGAGTTTCTGCAGGAAAATGGCGTCGTTGCCATCGAGGGTATCGATACCCGCGCGCTGACCATGCACCTGCGCGACTATGGCGCACAGAAGGCAGCTATCTCCACCGAGGACCTGGATCCCGCCCACCTGCTCGCGCGCGTCCAGGCGTCGCCCAACATCTCCGAGCACAACTTTGTCCCCGACGTCTCCGTCGACGCACCTCACGTGGTTCCCGCTACGTCCAAGAAGCGCTTCAACGTTGTCGCATACGACTGTGGCGAGAAGAACGGCATTCTCCAGGGTCTTGCAGCAAACGGCTGCGAGGTCACGGTTGTACCGTGGAACACACCTGCTGAGGACGCCTTGGCCTACAACCCAGACGGCATCTTCTTCTCCAACGGCCCTGGTGACCCAGAGCAGGTTGACGCTACGCAGGAGGCCGCTCGCGGCGTTCTGGGCAAGGTCCCCGTCTTTGGTATCTGCCTGGGCAACCAGATGCTCTCCATTGTTGCCGGCGCAGATATCGAGAAACTCAAATTTGGCCACCATGGCGGCAACGAGCCAGTCATGAATCTTCTGACCGGCAAGGTTGAGATTACTGCTCAGAATCACAACTATGGTTTGGTGTTCCCAAGCCTCGGCAAGCTTATTGCAGAGGAGTCCGGTGGAATCTCCGAGCATTTTGACAACCTCTGTGAGTGGTCCGCAAGGCGTATTGCTCCTGTTGTCCAGACAAAGGAGTTTGGCCGCGTCCGACTCACGCACGTAAACCTTAACGACGGAACTCCAGAGGGCATCCAATTCCTGGATATTCCAGCGTTTTCCGTTCAGTATCATCCTGAGGCAAGCCCAGGACCTCACGATTCATCCTACTTGTTCAAGGCATTTGCTCGTTTGATGGAGGGACAGTCTGACTATCTTGCCATCGACGTTCGTGAGGGGAGGCGCTTCTAATGCCAAAGCGTACTGATATTAAGAAGATCCTGGTCATCGGCTCTGGCCCAATTGTTATTGGTCAGGCTTGCGAGTTTGACTATTCTGGCACTCAAGCATGCCGCGCCCTTCGTAAAGAGGGCTTTGAGGTTGTTCTGGTCAATTCAAATCCAGCAACCATCATGACCGATCCAGAAACTGCAGATAGAACCTACGTTGAGCCAATCACCGTTGAGTCGGTGACCCGCGTCATTGAGCGCGAGCGTCCTGATGCACTCCTGCCAAATATGGGCGGTCAGACCGCCCTGAACTGTACTATCAGCCTTGGCGAGGCTGGCGTTCTTGACAAGTACAACATTGAGGTCATCGGCTGCAACCTGGAGTCCATCCGCACCGGTGAGGACCGAGAGCTCTTCAGCGAGGCTGTCCAGGACATTGGCCTGGAGGTTGCTCGCGCAGATATTGCTCACTCCATGGAAGACGCTCAGCGTATTGTTGCTGACCTGGGATACCCTGTGGTCATTCGCCCAAGCTTCACCCTTGGTGGCGCGGGCGGCGGCATTGCTCATAGCCCAGAAGAGCTCGTAGAGATTGTTGAACAGGGCCTCTTGCTTTCCCCAGAGCACGAGGTACTGGTAGAGGAGTCCATTGAGGGTTGGAAAGAGATTGAGATGGAGGTCATGCGCGATACCGCAGGTAACGGTATTGTTGTCTGCTCCATCGAGAACCTCGATCCAATGGGTGTCCACACGGGAGACTCCATTACCGTTGCTCCAGCTCAGACGCTTACTGATGAAGAGCTCCAGAACCTCCGCGATTACTCCATCGCTATTCTCGAGCGTGTAGGTGTTGCTTGCGGTGGCTCTAACGTTCAGTTTGCGGTCAACCCAACTAACGGCCGCGTCATTGTCATTGAGATGAACCCTCGTGTTAGCCGCTCCTCTGCGCTGGCGTCCAAGGCAACTGGTTTCCCCATTGCAAAGATGGCTGCGCTGCTTTCTGTTGGCTACACGCTGGATGAGATTACCAATGATATCACCAAGGCAACTCCTGCTGCCTTTGAGCCTTCCATCGACTACTGCGTGGTCAAGGTTCCTCGCTTTGCCTTCGTCAAGTTCAAGGGCACCAGCCGCGTCCTGACTACCCGCATGAAGTCGGTTGGTGAGGCTATGGCCATGGGCAGAACCTTTGAGGAGGCCCTGCAGAAGGCGCTTCGTTCTCTGGAGCAAGATCGCGCTGGTCTGGGCGCTGACGGCCACGATGTCTTTGACGAGAAGAACTTTGACGAGCTGGTCAGCAAGCCAACACCAGAGCGTATTTTCTACGTTGCTGAGGCACTGCGCAGAAACTGGAGTGTTGAGCGCATCCATAATATGACTGGCATCGATCCATGGTACTTGCATCGTATGGCAGGCATCATCAACGCCGAGAAACGCATCAAGGAGCTGGGACTTTCTGGCCTCACCACCGATAACATGCTTGCTGCCAAACAGCTGGGCTTCTCGGATGAGCAGCTCGCACACCTTACTGGTACCAAGACAGACGTTGTCCGTGCTGTGAGGGAAGTGCTGGGTGTTCGCCCACAGGTCAAGACAGTTGATACCTGCGCAGGTGAGTTTGGCGCAACCACTCAGTACCACTACGTCACGTACGAGAAGGGCAATGCCACGGAGTACGTGGAAGCAGAAAAGCCACGCGTTATGATTCTCTCCGCAGGTCCTAATCGTATCGGTCAGGGCATTGAGTTTGACTACTGCTGCGTACATGCTGCCTACGCTCTTCGTGAGCAGGGATATGAGACAGTCATGGTCAACTGCAACCCCGAGACGGTTTCTACAGACTACGACACCTCTGATCGCCTCTATTTCCAGCCTCTGACCTTTGAAGATGTCATGGACGTTATTGAGGTTGAGAAGCCAGAAGGCGTCATTGTTACCCTTGGCGGCCAGACGCCAATCAAGCTGGCACGCGCCTTGAAGGACGCCGGCGTTCCTATCATGGGCACTCAGCCAGAGGCAATTGACCTGGCAGAGGACCGCGACCGCTTCGCAGCCCTTCTGGACCGCCTGAATATTGCCTGCCCACCTTCGGCAGTAGCATCCACCATGGACGAGGCGCGTGACGCTGCACGTCGCATTGGTTACCCGCTGATTGTCCGCCCAAGCTACGTTCTTGGTGGTCGCGGCATGGCCATTGTCTACGACGACTCCGACCTGGTCACCTATATGGAGTCCGCGACGCACGTCACACCAGACCGTCCTGTCTACCTAGACGCCTTCCTCGAGGACGCCATTGAGCTGGACGTTGACGCTCTCTGCGACACCGAGGAGTGTTATGTGGGCTCCGTCCTGGAGCACATCGAAGAATGCGGTATTCACTCTGGCGACTCCGCTTGCTGCTGGCCGCCCTTCTCGCTCTCTGAAAAGATTGTTGACCAGATTAGGGCCATCACCAAAAAGCTGGCGCTTGCCTGCGGCATTCGAGGCCTGCTAAACATCCAGTACGCCGTCCGCGATGAGCACGTCTTTGTCATTGAGCTCAACCCTCGCGCTTCTAGAACCGTGCCTTTCTCGTCTAAGGCAACTGGCGTTTCCCTGGCCAAGTACGCATCCCGCATCATGGCTGGCGAGAAGATCAGTGAGCTTAGAGCACAAGGCCTGCTTCCAGACGAGAATCGCACCGTCGATTACTACGCGGTCAAAGAAGCGGTTATGCCTTGGTCTAGATTCCCTGGCGCCGACTCAATCCTGGGCCCAGAGATGAAGTCTACCGGCGAGGTCATGGGCATTGCCCGCACCTTCCCAGCAGCGTACGCAAAGACTCGTGAGGCAGTTGAGAACAAGCTTCCTGAGCAGGGATCCGTCTTCATCAGTGTGTGCGACCGCGATAAACGCGCTATTGCTCCTGTTGCTATGGCTCTGGAGAACCTTGGCTATGGCATCTACACCACGGGCGGTACCGCAAAGACGCTGCGTGCGGCTGGAATTGACTGCACCACCGTCAATCGCATTTCCGATGGTCATCCAAACGTTGTTGACCTTATGCGCGATAAGACCGTCAGCTTCATCATCAATACGCCTCATGGTCACGAGGCTCATAGCGACGGCACTAAGATGCGCGCAGAAGCTGTCAGCCAGGGTATTACCTGCGTCACCGCAATGTCTGCAGCTACCGCTCTTATCCAGGCACTCGCAGCAGCAAGAAAGAGCGAGCCAGAGACCTTTGCGCTGCAAGACCTTTAAAGCGCGCAAGAATAATTAGTTTCTACTTGAACAAGACCGGTCTTGAAAAAGGCCGGTCTTTTTTCGTGAGGGAAGTGTTTAGAATACGAAGTTCTCCTAGTGAAGAGCGCAAAAGTTTGTTATTATTGCAAGGCTGCATAAATATGCGGGCGTGGCGGAACTGGCAGACGCGCTAGATTTAGGTTCTAGTGGACTAAGTCCGTGGGGGTTCGATTCCCTCCGCCCGCACCATGCAGAAATTTGGTTAAGAGCTGGTACGCCAGCATTTTTTACGAGACACTGGAGGAACGTTGAACATCACCGTTACCGCAGATAAGCCAGTTGACGAGAAACTCACCGTCAAGGTTACAGTTCCTGCTGCAGAGGTAGACGCTGCAATTAAGCAGGCTTACAAGGACATTGCAAACAAGTATTCCTTCCAGGGTTTCCGCAAGGGCCGCGCACCTCGTCCTGTCATTGATGGCATTGTTGGCCGCGAGGCAGTCCTTGCTCAGGCAACCAACGATCTTCTCGGCGCAGCAGAGCCACAGCTTCTTGAGGAGCTTGACCTTGTTCCTGTCGGCCGTGGTGATTACAACCAGGACGCAGACCTTCCTGTTGAGGGCCAGGATTACTCCTACGAGGTAGTCTTCAACGTTCGTCCTGAGGCTAAGCTTGATTCTTACGATGCTCCTGCAATCAACATGCCTCCAAATGAGGCAACTGAGGCTGAGGTTGATCACCAGATCAAGCAGCTTCTGTCTTATCAGGCTAAGTTTGAGAACACCAAGGAGAAGCGCGCGGTCAAAGAGGGCGACACCATTGGTGTAGACATCAAGAACATTGAGGGCGCTGCTCACATGGAGGGCGAGGACCGCGTTCTTACCCTTAATGGCACCCAGGCTCCAAAGGAGCTTGAGGAGGCACTCATCGGCATGAAGCCAGGTGAGGAGAAAGAGGTCAAGTGGACTCACAGCCACACTCACGGCGATGAGGTTCACTCCCACGATTACGATATCAACGTCAAGGTTGTTGCTCACAAGAAGTCTGTCACTCCAGAGCTGACTGACGAGCTTGCAAAGAACACCTTTGGTTATGACACTGTCGAGAAACTCCGCGAGGCTGTTAAGTCTGAGATTGAGTCTGACAAGAAGAATTCTCTTCCAACTCTTAAAGAGGACCGTGTTGTTGAGGCTCTGGGCAAGCGTCTTCAGCTTGAGGAGGTTCCAGAGGAGTACAAGAACGAGGTCTTCAACGAGATTGCTCAGGAGTTTCTGAATGGTCTTCAGCAGCAGGGTATGAGCCTTGATATGTTCCTGGCTGCACGTGGCATTAAGACCGATGACTTCATCTCTGATCTTCGTGTTCAGGCTGAGGAGCGCGCACGTCAGTCCCTGGCTCTTGACGCAGTAGCTGCAGAGCTTAAGCTTGAAGCAACTGAGGAGGACATCCGCGCAGAGTTTGAGCGCGCTGGTGTTCCTAACGTTGAGTCTGCAATTGAGGAGTGGCGCAAGGCTGGCCGTCTTCCTGCAATTCGCGAGTCCATCCGTCGCTCTAAGGCTCTTGACTGGCTGCGTGACAACGCAACCGTCACCGTTGTCGACGAGATTGCTGAGGCTGCAAAGGAAGAGCAGAAGGCAGAGAAGAAGCCTGCTAAGAAGGCTCCTGCTAAGAAGAAGGCAGCTAAGAAGGACGAGGACGCAGAGAAGGACGCTGAGTAGTCCGCAACTGGTTGGGTTTCTCGCCAGAAAGACTGCGCCAAAAGTTGCAGTTACTTTGAATTTTTCATACCCCGGGTTAGAGACATGCTTCCCGGGGTATGTTTCTAAGGAAAGACCTTTGAAGGAGGATTATGCATTATCCAACAAACATTCCAACTATTCCGTATGTTATTGAGCAGACTCCTCGTGGTGAGCGTAGCTATGACATCTACTCCAGGCTGCTCAATGATCGTATTGTTTTCTTGGGAGAGCCTGTAACTCGTGATTCTGCAAACCTGGTCATTGCACAGCTTTTGCACCTTGAGAGCCAGGACCCAGACAAGGATATTTCTCTCTACATTGACTCTCCTGGTGGAGACGTTTATGCAGGCCTGGGCATTCTTGACACCATGAACTTCATTAAGCCTGATGTTTCTACCATCTGCGTTGGTATGGCAGCATCAATGGGCGCAGTTCTTCTTGCAGCAGGTGCAAAGGGTAAGCGTCTTGCGCTCCCTAACTCTATGGTTATGATTCACCAGCCATCCAGTGGCGTTCAGGGTCAGCAGACTGATATCCAGATTGTTGCAGATGAGACAAAGTGGATTCGTCAGCACCTCAACGAGCTGCTTTCGGATTATACTGGACAGCCTATCGAGAAGGTCAATGTAGACACCGAGCGCGATAATTATCTTCGTGCACAGGAGGCTTGTGACTACGGTCTGGTTGACCGCGTTATTTCTTCTCGTAACGACCAATAATTGTTCTCGTATTGAGGGTTTAAGTTATGGCTAATGACCAGAACTTCTCGCCTTTTGGCGGATTAGATGAGATGCACTGTTCTTTCTGCGGAAAGAGTAGGTCGCAGGTAAATAAGCTTATTCAGGGCCCTGGTGGAGTCTGCATTTGTGATGAGTGTGTCTCTACCTGCTCGGATATGATTGATGAGTCTCTTGGCTTTGATGAAGAGTCAGAGATTGAGACTCACTCTGATGAGCCTGTTATCAAAGACCTGCCAACTCCACACGAGATTTACGATGAGCTGTCTCAGTATGTAATGGGCCAGGAAGACGCTAAGCGCGCTATGTCGGTTGCAGTGTACAACCA
>CAUVJF010000027.1:0-17482 GCA_963552125.1 uncultured Atopobium sp. | reverse complement strand
GCGGCGAGCGACGCGGCGCAGGTGGTTGCCGCGTACCTGGCGTGCCATCCGCGCGTCGAGGCGGTGCGCTATCCGGGCCTCAAGACGGATCCGAGCTTTGCGCGCGCAACATCGCAGCTGGTGGGTGGATTTGGCCCGTACGTGGATTACATGTGGAGAGAATCGCCAGGTGAATGGCATAGATTTACAGCAACTGATGAAGACGCCAGAACGCAGATTATAAATTTTGAGAGACTTGGTTAACGGTAAGCACTTGTTTAGCAGACCTTGGTATAATTTGAATTAATGTTCCTAAATAGAAGGGGATTTTATGGCAAAGAAGGCTACTCAAATTGAGGATGTTGATACTTTGCTCAAGCGCCTCGAAGAGATGCGCGAGGCACAGGCAGAGTTTGCAACATTCACTCAGGAGCAGGTCGATAAGATTTTCTATGAAGCTGCTCTTGCGGCCGAGAAAAATCGTATCCCTCTTGCTCGCATGGCAGTTGAAGAAACTGGCATGGGTGTAATGGAAGATAAGGTTATCAAGAACCATTACGCAGCAGAGTATATTTACAACAAGTACAAGGACATGAAGACTTGTGGCGTTGTAGAGGATGATCCAGCTGCAGGTTATCGAGTTGTAGCCGAGCCAATGGGTATCGTAGCTGCAGTTATTCCAACTACTAACCCAACTTCTACCGCAATCTTTAAGACGCTTCTTGCTCTGAAGACAAGAAACGCCATTATCATTTCCCCACACCCACGCGCTAAAGAGTGCACCATTGCTGCCGCTCGTATTGTTCGCGATGCTGCCGAGAAGGCCGGCTGCCCCAAGGGTATTATCGACTGGGTACCAGCTCCTACCATTGATATGACCGCAGCAGTTATGAGCAACGCTGATATCATCCTGGCAACCGGTGGTCCAGGAATGGTTAACGCAGCTTACTCTTCTGGTAAGCCTGCTCTGGGCGTTGGTCCTGGTAACACCCCTGTTATCATTGACGACACCGCAGACATCAAGCTTGCAGTTAGCTCCATCATTCACTCCAAGACCTTCGATAACGGTATGATCTGCGCTTCCGAGCAGTCTGTTACCGTTCTTGATAGCATTTATGACCAAGTCAAGAAGGAGTTCGCTGATCGCGGCTGCTACTTCCTGCACGGTAAGGAGCTTGACGCTGTCCGTAAGACCGTCATTGTCAACGGTGCTGTTAATGCAGCTATTGTCGGTAAGTCTGCTCACTTCATCGCAAAGACTGCTGGCGTCGACGTCCCAGAGAAGACCAAGATTCTTATTGGTGAGGTAACCTCCGTTGAGCCTTCAGAGGAGATGGCTCACGAGAAGCTTTCTCCAGTTCTTGGTATGTATCGTGCAAAGAACTTTGACGAGGCTATTGCTAAGGCTGAGCGTCTTGTTGCTGATGGCGGCTATGGTCACACCAGCTCTCTTTACGTCAACATCAACGAGAAAGAGAAGATTGCTAAGCATCAGGAGGCAATGAAGACCTGCCGTATCCTGATCAATACTCCTTCCTCTCAGGGTGGTATTGGAGACCTCTACAACTTCAAGATGGCTCCATCCCTAACCCTTGGCTGCGGCACCTGGGGCGGCAACTCCGTTTCCGGTAACGTTGGCCCACAGCACCTGCTTAACTACAAGTCTGTTGCAGAGAGGCAAGAGAATATGCTTTGGCTTCGTGTACCTGAGAAGGTCTACTTCAAGAGGGGCTGCATGCCTCTTGCTCTCCGTGAGCTCAAAGAGGTCTACAACAAGAAGCGCGTCTTCATTGTCACAGACCAGTTCCTATACAAGAGTGGCTTCACCAAGACCATCGAGGAGACTCTGGATTCCCTGGGCATCGTCCACTCTTCATTCTGGGATGTTGCTCCAGACCCAACACTTCAGTGCGCTCTTGAGGGTGTAGCTCGCATTCGCTCCTTCGAGCCAGACTGCATCATCGCAATCGGCGGCGGTTCTGCTATGGACGCAGGTAAGATTATGTGGTCCATGTACGAGAACCCAGAGGAGAAGTTTGAGGACATGGCAGCGGACTTCTTGGATATCCGCAAGCGTGTCTACAACTATCCTAAGATGGGCAACAAGGCATTCTTCGTTGCTATTCCAACTTCTTCTGGTACTGGTTCCGAGGTAACTCCATTTGCCATCATCACTGATGCTGACAACGGCGTTAAGTACCCACTTGCAGACTACGAGTTGCTGCCTAACATGGCAATTGTTGATACCGACAACATGATGAGCCAGCCTAAGGGCCTGACCTCCGCTTCTGGTATTGACGTCCTTACTCACTGCCTCGAGGCATTTGTCTCTATGATGGCATCTGACTACACAGATGGCATGGCTCTTCGCGGCATGAAACTTGTCTTTGAGTACTTGCCACGTGCTTATGACAATCCAAACGATGTTGAGGCACGCGATCACATGGCAAATGCTTCCTGCCTGGGTGGTCTTGCATTTGCTAATGCATTCCTCGGTATCAACCACTCTATGGCTCACAAACTGGGCGCTTTCCACCACATTCCACACGGTTGGGCAAACGCAGTTATCCTTACTCGCGTTATGCGCTACAACGCAGCTGAGCGTCCAACAAAGATGGGAACCTTCCCACAATACGATCATCCACACACCCTCGCACGTTACGCTGAGGCAGGCCGTTTCTGCGGCGTTACCGGCAAGGATGACCGTGAGGTCTTTGAGAACTTCGTCAAGAAGATTGAGGAGCTCAAGGCATACATCGGCGTCAAGGAGACCATCAAGGACTACGGCGTAGATGAGAAGTACTTCCTCGATACCCTTGACGAGATGTCTGAGCAGGCATTCGATGACCAGTGCACTGGCGCAAACCCACGCTACCCACTTGTCTCCGAGCTCCGCGAGCTCTATCTGGATGCTTACTACGGTCGCGAGCCAGGCTTCTACGAGGACTAATTCTCGCACGTAGCGCGCCGCGTCGCTAGCACGTCCGCCTCGGAGCTCCCACCGCGGAGTGCGTAAAACACAAAGCAAGAGCCGGTTACCTAAAACCCAGGTAACCGGCTCTTTTGTTGGCTTTCTAAACTTTTTGTCTAACTGCTTGATGGGCAAATTTAAATGAACCCATGTTTCCAGATTCACAAAACACACCTATGTCACATAATCTGTCAAAAAAGGCTATACATTGCTCCAAAAATTCGTGTTTAGTGCAGAATATCTTCATTTGATGTGCTATTGACATCGAATTTTGCAGATTATCTGACTTTGCTGTGTTGTCACATAGGGCAATTTAGGGATAGTTAAACTTTATATATTAGTTCATTCATAAATCTGTATATTGAATCAAGTTTATTCATCAAAATGAATTGCTCATGAGAATACTGGCGCAGCGTCTGCTTGATCCGGTACAGATTGCTGTCTCCCAAGTCTTTTTTAATGCTCAGGAACATATTTTGCATTGCCAGCTGATTCCTGTAGATATCCGCATTTACAAAGTACTCTTTAATACTCACTGAGTTCAGTTCGTTAGTTCTTTGATTATCTTTTCTTTGCTGGTAGAAGTCATCATGATACGCACCGTTATATTCGATAGCCACTAAATTTAATCCAGACAAATTTGATTTAGACATCTTCCCGAACAGCAAATCAAGCTTTCGTTCTTTTGCTGGTATCCCTGGGTTTATTTGGTCTTTTATTACATACGATTTATTCAACGCAATTGGCGTTTGATTGAAACCACCTTCACAATATGGGAGAGCAGATCTAATTGCCATCTTTACTTCCATGGGAGAGGCTGCATCAGAAAAGAAAAAGCGCATATTCTTTTGTGTGACATGTAATCCAGGAGAATAAGGTTCAAGCGCATTCAATAGAGACGCAATTTCGTTCGGAGCAACCAACGACGTATCAAATTCGCAGAGCTCACCGTTTGGGAGATGACCATAACTGGCCATCAGTAAATTCGCAAGCACAATCTGATGAAGAGGACTTTTATTCCTAGAGAGTAAGCAAACAGCTAGGGAAGGCGTAACACAATAAATATTCTGCCCCAGATCAATAAGGGAGCCTGCCGGCAAAAGACATTTGAACTGGTGTGATACTCGCGTTTCAGAAAATCTAGTCCTTAAATTGTCTCTGAGTATTTCATGAGTGGTTTTAGACAAGACTATGCCATATTCTTTCTTAAGAAATCGGAGTTTTTCTTCATACACCTCATCTGAACACGCAGAATATGTTGCGCGGAAATCCCTTGATGAGCGTTGTGATAACACCTCATCGTTTCCGTGTATCTTAAGTTGTCCACAGATTTGAAGCGCAGTTTCATGCGAGAAAATAATATCCATTCGTTCCTCCTTAGAATGAGAAACGAATATATCAGCACGCTTTGTCAGCAATCTGACAGCTATTTGTCAGTTTCCTAGCTCGGTTTTGTCATAATAAAAAGTCCTCTCATACCATCAGGTAAAAGAGGACTTGCACGAAAATTAAACTAAAGAACCCATAAATTGTTTCGCCCAATCAACATAAAATTCATACGATTGAGCGCGCAACGACTAAACGTGTCGGTAGGTTACAAACTTGAAAGCGATACCTTCTGGAGTCACGCCGCCATCTTCCTCGTTACAAACTTCCCACGCAGGATCTTCGTCCAGGTTGGGGAAGTACGTGTCCGCCTCAACCACGGTGTCGTGCTTCGTGATGTACGCGTAAGAGCACTTGTCGAGAAGAGCGCGGTAAATTGAAGCTCCACCAATAAGCCAGACCTTCTCGGGAGCTTCATCCGCAACTAAACGAAGCGCTTCCTCTGCCGACGACACCACCTCAACGCCTTCGACCTGGTAATCGGCATTTCTAGAAATGACAATGTTGCGGCGACCTTTAAGCGGTCCACCAGGGAAACTCTCCAGCGTCTTTCTGCCCATGACAACCGTGCAACGGCGCGTGTGCTCAACAAAATACTTCATGTCGGCCTTGTTGGGGATGAGAAGATCTCCGTCGCATCCGATGCCCCAATCGCGTGTTACAGAAACAATTGCGTTCATGTGGTTCTCCTGGCAAGTATCGTCTTAAATGAAATGATAATCTTAGCTTGAGCATCTGCTCGGGCGCGCTTGCAGCGCCAGCCGCATCTGCTCGTGCGTGCCTGCAGCGCCAGCCACATCTGCTCGGACGCGTCCGCAGCAACTTCGCCTAAACAGCAATCGGAATGTTCTTGATCTGCGGACCGTGCTGATAATCCTCGACAATGAGGTCGTCAGTAGTGAAGTCGTAGAAGTTGGTGACGTTAGGGTTCAGGCTCACCTTTGGCGCATCAAAGGTGGGGCGAGAAATCAATTCTTTAACAATGTCAACGTGGCGATCATAAATGTGAGCATCGGCAATCATGTGAACCAGTTCGCCGGCCTCCATGCCGCTGACCTGCGCAACCATCATCAACAGGATTGCGTATTGGCAAACATTCCAGTTGTTAGCAGCTAGAATGTCCTGGCTACGCTGAACAAGCAGCAGGTTAAGCGTAGGTTTATCCTTACCTGGCTCCTGAGTAACGTTGTAAATTGCGTTGAATGCGCAAGGGTAGAGGTTCATCTCAGAAAGATCGGCAAAGGTATACAGGTTGGTCATAATACGACGGCTGAACGGATTCTCTTTGAGGTCCTTGAGCACGCGATCCATCTGGTCATAGTCGCCATCGGAGTAGTGAGAAACCTGTCCAACCTGATAACCGTAAGCCTTGCCAATGGAACCAGACTCATCAGCCCATGAATCCCAGATGTGTGAGTTAAGATCGTTAACGTTGTTAGACTTCTTCTGGTAAATCCACAGAACCTCGTCCATGGCGCTCTTGAGCGCAGTGCGACGAAGCGTCAGCGCTGGAAACTCCTCGCGCAAATCATAGCGATTGCAGACGCCAAACTTCTTGATTGTGTATGCGGAGGTACCATCTTCCCAGGTAGGACGGACCTTCTCGCCCTCGGTGGTGGTGCCGTTTTCAATGATGTCGGAGCACATATCAATAAAAATGCGATCTGCTTTGCTCATATTCAATCCTTCAAATTACTGTTCAAAATGGAATAAACACCTGATATTTGCACGTGTGCCAAGCCTCAGTCAAGTCTCTACCAAGCTTCTGTCAAGCCCCAGACAAGCTTATGCCAAACACATTACCAGTTGCTGTCAGAATAAGCGCTGTAAGGGTCCCCAAAAAGCGGGTTTGTACTCGTACGAGTGTCCGCAACACAAGAACGTCCCAATCCCGAGAGCATCATAATAACTATAAAAAATAGCAAGCCCGCAGGAAAAGGAGAGCCATCAGGCATCTGCGACGGATCGTTTGGGTCAAAATCAGGGCCCTCATCGCCAAATTCGTGCCTGTTGTGCCTGGTATCTTGGTTGTCGTCTTTCTTTGCCATCAATCCTCAATCAAACGCTTACACTTTGATGATACCCGTCGTCGCCCAAGGATTTCATGGCGAGAAACCCCTCTTTTAGTCACTCCACATACTCTGCAAAGTATTCTGCACACGACAGCTCGTCCACGCTTGCAGCTCGTCTACACCCGCAGCATCCGCGCCTGCAGCTCCTACAGGTGCTGCGATGCAAAGATGTCGTTCCAGAACGTGCCAAGCTGCTTGATGAGCTCGATGTCCGCAGGTAGCCACTGCACGTCAAGCAGTTCGTTTTGAGCAAGCCAACGAAGTTCCGAGTGAATCTCTGAATCCGCGAAAGGCTCCTCAGACTCGCTCAGCGTGCAGATATAACAATCCATATGCAGGTCAAAGGTGGGGTAGGAGTAAGCTACCGTATCATAGAAAAACGCTGCCTGCACGCTACAGTGCAGCTCTTCCTGAATTTCTCGACGTAGCGCCTGCTCAGAGGTTTCTCCAGCCTCAACTTTTCCGCCAGGAAACTCCCAGAAGCCAGCATTATCTGCATCAGCTCTACAAGCGGCAAGAATTTTGTTGTCTTTATAGAAGATAGCTGCAGCTACATTGACTGTTTTGGTCTCGGCCATGTTACCCCTCCAGCCTGACTGTTGCAAAAACGGTGGAACTCTCGGCATCTTTGAGCACTACCGAGAAACCCGTCTCATCGGCGTATACCTGGGGAGTAATGGTGTCGCCCAAGTGCGCCTGGCTCCTGTACTGAACCACAATGCGGCGCAGCTTGTGAGAATAGCCAAGGGCCACAAGCGTGTCAACGGCCATGAGCACGTACTGAGCATTGTTGACGTGCTTGTTTGTATCCAGGTGCTGCTGAGAAACAAGAATGGCTGGACCATCAACAGCATTTCCATCAAGTGCAATTTTTCGAGGAGTTGGTGGCAAATCTACGCGAGGCTCGCCAGTAATGTAGACGTTTTCGCTTTCTGGAACACGAGCAGCCTTGCCTTCATTGATATCCATCAAATACCAGGTAGAGTCCGCTTTTACGATGGTTGCGCCATCTGCATCATTAATAACAAACGACCTAGATGCTTGAAGACCCTTCATCTGATACGACCAGGTACCTACGCAGATCTTCTCGCCAAACTGGGGAAGACGGTCAACTTGGATTTGCCACGTTGCCAGAACCCATGCGTATCCCTCGCTGGTCAGTTGCTTAAAACCGCGGCCAATATCTTCTGAGTGGAACGTCGAGCAGTCCTGCAAATAGTTCATAACGCCTACCAGGGAAAGCTTTCCGGTCTCATCACACTCGCTATATCTAACTCTACTTTCAATGGTATACATACAAATCCAAACTCGAAATCAGCGTTTGCAGAGGTATTACAATATGTCGAGAAACCCGTCTAGTTGTCCCATGGGAACGAACTTGGCAGGTGATCTTTGACTTTCTGGGTAGTGTCGTCAAACTTTTGTTTGGTTACCTGGACTTTCTGGGAAACCTCTTTAGCCTTTTGAGTGGCAAGAAGGGTTGCAGTTTGAGCCGCCGCATTTGCCTTCTGGGCCGCCGCATTTGCCTTCTGAGCTGCTGCGTTTGCTTTCTGCGATGCGTTTTGCGCTGCAGCGCTTACTTTCTGTGACGCATTCTGTGCGGCTTCTTCAACCTTCATTGATGCATCTTGAGCTGCGGCTTCAACTTTGTGATGGGTAGTAGGTCCATTCCAAAGAAGGCTGGCAACCGTGTCCAAAAAATAAAGCGTAACCACAATAAACGCCACAACCGAGACAGTGTGCTTGGAGAAAATCATCAAAACATCAAGCATTGTTGGAACGAGCACAAAAACTGAGGTAACAGAAAACGCGCCAAACACCGCGCTGGCCTGGGGACAAATTCGACCATGCAAGTTAAACTTAAACATGGAGTAGTCCCACCACTTCTTTTTAAAGCGACGCTCCAAAAAGAGGCCGGTCGAGTACTCAATAACTGTGGCTAAAACTGCACCAATGATAAAGACAATAATTGGATTAGAAATCTGGCCTAGTACCAGCCATTCTGCAATCGCTCCAATGCCATAAATAGGGCAGGTAGGACCAAAAAGAAAACCGCGCTTGGTAAATTCTCCCTCAACAACGGAGCAATAAATGGTCTCGTATACCCAACCACCAAAAGAAATCAGCGCAAAAATTATGACCATTTGAGGCAGATGCTGCACAAAGATCTCAATATTCTTATCGAGTGCAAAGAGTGTACGCAGTGTCTCAGTCATGGTGCTCACGAGAGGTTTCCGTAATCCATGTAGTCGTTAAACCCACCTGACTCACTGTTTGTTGTGCCCTGAAAATCGCTTTCAGGTGTCGAGAAACCCGTTGGGCGGAAACCATCTTTTTTGTATGGATTGCCTGTTAGTGTTTCTGCAGTTGAACAAGCTTTATCGCAAGTTGTTACAATCCAAGCCTCTTTGGTATGAGGTGGAATAGGAACTAGAGGAAACATGTGATGCAAGATGATGTCTTCCTCAACAGGGGTTAAATCAGGGAAATCCTCGCGAGCATTATCAAGTGCATGGCGAGGGTGCGTAAATCCGTGCCAGTTGTCTGGCGCGGCCTCGTGATCGTGCCAATCATAGAGGTAGTAGTCATGCAGAAGCGCGCCACGTACAAGGGCATGCTCGTCAACTTTGATGCCAGCGTTCATGGCAAAGGCAAGGCTGCTATAAGCAACCGCAATAACGTGGTCGAGCGTGCTGGTAGTTCCATGTTGTGTAAAAGTTGCAAGCTGATAGAGTCTTCCAGACTTCAGAATAGGAGTCGAAAGCTCATCGAACCTCTCGCGAATTTTAGAAACGTCAACCAAAAAATATCCCATCAACTGTGCGCACACATTAGAAAATCGTGAGCGTACCTTAGCAATGTATCTATAAAAGATTAGTTAATCTGACGGTTACGTGCAATCTTTTTGGCTGAATGTTACGAAAACGAAAGAAAAGAAAACGCAAGCTTTGGCGGTGCTTATTGTGCTGTTTAACTGCTCTTATGCTTTCTCACTGTAGGGGCTCATGTGGTCCACCACAACGTTTACCGCGCCAGGAAGACACCTAGCAGAATAGGCATAGATGTCGTGGCAGGTGACCTCGCCATTTACTTCCAGTGGCATAGGCGCTGTTGATTCAACGGTAATTTCTTTGCCGCTAAAGCTATTGAGGTAGGGCCTACCAAGCGAGTCTCCCGTGCGATCAAAGAAACCAGAAAGCAGTGGGCGTACCAGCTTTGCAGTCATGTGAGTCTCAATGACAATAACCTCAAGCAGACCGTCATTCATGCGATTACCAGGAGCTAATTCAATTCCTGCTTGCATCATGGAGCTGTTTGCAATAAGGCAGCCAATGCCCTGAAGCTCATGTACTTTGCCGTCAACAGTAATTTTGAAGTCGTGAACTGGCGGCATAAGATTGGCTAAGGCTGCAGTAAAGTACGCCGCCTCTCCAAAGGTTTGTTTGTGGGGGATGGCTGAACGCATAATCTCTGCATCTAGGCCTGTACCGGCCATTAAAGGAACTCCAGCTACATGGGTTTCTCCCGATACTGTGGTCCAGGTAATCTCACCCAGATCAAGCTGAGTGGTCTGAAGGTTTCTGCAGGCCAGCGCCAGTGCGTTAGGTTCAGGAGCGTTTCCAATACTTGCTGCCAGAAGATTAGCGGTTCCAGAAGGGAAGACAAGAATAGGCGTCTGGCATCCTCTAAGGCCATAGAGCAGGCTAGATACGGTGCCATCTCCGCCCGAGAGCACCACTACGTCAAAATCTTCAGGCTGAACAGAACTCAGAACCTCATCTGTGTGCCAATGGCTTTCAACTAGCTTTACCAGGCATTCGTCGCCGCTTTTTAGAAGAGCGCGCTCAAATTCAAAGATTGCGTCAGAGCTAAAACCCGAGCAAGGATTGTGAATGATGAGGGTTCTCATATATCCTCCGAAGATTTGCGACAAGCTGGTATATCATTTTGATACGTATGAGTGTATCGCTTTACGTTAGGTACTTAATCGGCAATTGGATGGACGCATTGTATATAGCAACCTCAGAAGAACTTTCCGCATTTTGTGAGCGAGCAAAGACTTCGCATATCCTTGCAGTTGATACGGAGTTTCTTCGCGAGAAAACCTACTTCCCCAAGCTTTGCCTGGTGCAGGTTTCCACAGGTTCAGAGATTGCTGCGATTGATCCCTTGCTTATCGATGACCTAACTCCGCTTAAAGACCTCCTGGAAAATCCGCAGGTTATCAAGATTTTTCACGCGTGCTCACAAGACCTTGAAGTCTTGCTAGAAAAAATGGATTGCGCATGCGCTCCTGTATTTGATACGCAGGTAGCAGCTGCATTTTTAGGCATGCGTCAGCAGGTGAGCTACGCCGGTCTGGTAGAAAATTTTGCTAACGTCAAGCTTGCTAAGGCTGAGTCTTTAACAGACTGGTCAAAGCGACCTCTTGATAAAGAACAGCTGGTATATGCCGAGGATGACGTGAGATATCTTCCCGCAATCTACAATCAAATGGTCGAGAAGCTCATCAAGCTTGATCGTCTGAGCTGGGTAAAGCCAGAGATGGACCAACATACCAATATTGAGCAGTATCGCCGAGACCCCTATCAGGCATATCTCCGTTTGAAACGTTCTGGCTCGCTTACGCGCAGACAACTTGCTATTGCTCGAGAGGTGTGCGCCTGGCGAGAAGAAACTGCTGCTAAAAGAGATGTTCCACGTAAGTGGGTGCTTTCTGACGAACTCATTATTGAGATTTGTCGCCGTGTTCCTACGACACCAGATAGACTGCGCAAAATCCGCGGCACTGAGCAAATCTCTCAAGGTGGGGTAGTGCATCTACTAGATGCAATTAAGCGTGGACAAAAGACACCCGCAGACCAGTGTCCAAAAATCGAGCATCACGCTCATCCTTCAGCTGGCTCTGAAGGTGTTGTTGAGCTTATGTATGCTCTTATCAGGATTGTTTCAGAAAAAGAGGGAATTGCGTCTCCGTTAATTGCCAATAAAGATGAT
The DNA here is from genome assembly GCA_963552125.1 of uncultured Atopobium sp. GTDB lineage: Bacteria > Actinomycetota > Coriobacteriia > Coriobacteriales > Atopobiaceae > Lancefieldella. The sequence goes on along the minus strand of CAUVJF010000027.1, from coordinate 6,076 downwards.
CTTACTGATCTGCTTTTGGACAAGGCTGATGCAAGACTTAAAACTGGATGGCGTTATCAATTAGTAGGTAAGCAGCTTGTTGGACTACTCAATGGCGAGGTAGGACTAACAGTTAAAAATGGTCGAGTAGAGCTACTGTAAAAGTAGCGTTTTACCTAGGTTTAAGCATGATTACTCTTACAAACCTGACTTTTTGTCCGGTGAGTTGGGTATACTCATCTCTATACATAGATAGGAGAAAAATATGTATTACTCAGGTGCGTTTATCCCATACATTGTTCTAGTAGTTGCCTCGTTGGTTCTCGGATTGGGTACTCAGTGGTACATCAAACATGAATTTAAAAAGTATTCTCTAGTTCCTTCAGGGTTTAATGCCACTGGCGCTTCTGTTGCTCGTACCATGATGGACACTAACGGAGCGGCCAATGTTGGCATCAAGAGAATTTCTGGTGAGCTCACCGATAACTTTGATCCACGTGACAATTGCCTGCACCTCTCTGATGCAAACTTCTCTGAGGGTAGCGTAGCTTCAGTTGCTGTTTCTTGTCATGAAGCAGGTCATGCTGTTCAGACCGCTAAGATGTACATGCCATCTCGCGTTCGTTCCGCTCTTGTTCCTGTTGTTAATTTAGCATCCGCAGCATGGATCTATGTCTTTATTGCTGGTGTCTTGCTAAATGTTTCAGGCATGACCGTGCTAGCAATTTGGCTGTATGCATTCACCTTCTTGTTCCATATAGTTACGCTTCCTGTAGAGATTGATGCTTCAAGGCGTGGATTGGCCTTTTTGAAGGCAAACGCTCCTGCAGGCTTTGACTACAATGGCGCTAAAAAGGTACTGATTGCTGCTGCTCTTACTTACGTAGCCGCTGCAATGGTTTCTGCACTCCAGCTTCTATACCTGCTTGGTTCTTCCAGAAGCAGGAATTAGTAATGGATCAGATTCAAGAGAAAGAAGATTCTGTTCTTTCAGTATCTGATGCGGTGCTCTTTGCAAAAAATGAAGTTGCCTCGATGCCATCTATGACGGTGGTTGGAGAGGTCTCTGGATTTAGGGGTCCAAACTATAAGTCTGGGCATTGTTACTTTGACGTAAAAGACCCTGTTAGTTCTATGGCAGTTATTGTCTGGTCAAAGATTTATGCTGCTAGTGGCATTACGTTGCAAGACGGCATGAAAATCCAGATGACAGGAAAGTTTGATATTTACGCTTCAAGCGGCAAGCTTTCTTTTCATGCGCGTACTATTCAGATCGCCGGAGAAGGAGACCTTCGCCAAAAGGTGGCACAGCTTGCTAAAAAGCTAGAAAAAGAAGGTCTTACAGACATTTCCAGAAAGCGCTACATTCCAGAGTTTTGTACACGCATTGGTGTAGTTACTTCACTTTCTGGCAGCGTCATTGATGATGTTAAGCGTACGCTTGCGCGCAGAAACCCTCTTGTAGAGCTTGAGGTATCTGGCTGTGCTGTTCAGGGTACTCATGCACCTGCAACTATTATGAGAGCTCTCCAGGTTGCTGCAACTACACGGCCAGATGCAATCTTGCTAGTGCGTGGAGGTGGCTCATTCGAAGATCTTATGTGTTTCAATGATGAGGGAGTGGCTCGCGCTATTGCTGCATGTCCAGTTCCTGTTATCACGGGCATTGGTCATGAGCCCGATACCACCATTGCAGATATGGTTTCTGATAGAAGAACTTCAACGCCAACTGCTGCTGCAGAGTCTGTAGCTCCCGCTATTAGTGAGTTACAAACTACGTTTAACAACAGAATTTCTCGCCTTGGAAATGCTACAAGAAAGATTTTGCAGTTCTATAAAACGGGACTTACAACTGTTGAGCAACGCTCTAACTTGGCAATGAAAAATGCTCTAGCAAGTAAACAGTACCAGCTAGAGAGGCTATCAGATCGTCCTTGTTTGAAAGACCCTGCTTATATTATTTCAACAAGAACAGAAGACCTTAATCAGACTGAGCAAAGGCTTATGGACGCTCTGCCAGCGCTTCTTGTAAGAAAGAAAGAGACGCTTTCTGTCGAGTCACAAAGGCTAATAAGAGCTAGTGCTGCCATGCTCCATCCACATGAGGCTTTGCTGTCTTCGCTTGCAGGAAAATTAGACGCACTTTCTCCTCTAAAGGTTCTTACAAGGGGATATGCGTATGTCCAAGATGAAAAGGGATCTGTCATTAAAACGGCCAAAGACGCCTCGGTTGGAGATTCATTGCTTGTCAAAATGACGGATGGAACAATTAAGGCAACTGTTTCTGACATTGAGCTTTCATAGATAAGGGGAACAACATGGATACTAAGAAGACTGAAGAGCTTACTTTTAAAGATGCTTCTATTGAGCTTGAGCAGATTGTTCGTAAGCTTGAGGGCACAGATTTGGAGCTCGAGGAGTCTTTGGCTCTGTATGCTCGTGGCGTTGAGCTGGTAAAGGATCTTCGTGGAAGGCTTGATACTGCAGAGCAGAAGGTTAAGATTCTGCTTGATGAGTCTCAGGCAGGAGCTGCAATTACTGATACAACTGCAGCGCCTTCTACTGCATATTTAGACGAGTAAAGGAGAGGCTATGTCTGATTGCATTTTTTGTAAGCTTGCTAACAAAGAAATCCCTACAGAGTTTCTCTATGAGGATGAAAACGTTGTAGCTTTTAATGACCTAAATCCTCTTACGCCTGTGCATGTTCTTGTTGTGCCAAAGAGCCACTATGACAACATCATTGATGGCATTCCTGCTGTAACCCTTGAGAGTGTTACTAAAGCTATAGCTGCGGTAACAGAAAAGACTGGGATTAAAGAGACTGGATTCCGTGTAATCACCAATACAGGAAAACATGGCGGTCAGTCAGTTAACCACGTCCACTTCCACATTTTAGGTGGCAAGCAGATGGATGATTCAATGGGCTGTAAATAAAAATATTCAAGTTTTTTGCTCGTCTATTTAACTCCGGGGTATCTTGGGGTTTATGATGTCATGCGGTTATGTTTATTTGAAGTAGGAGAGTAAGGCCTAATGGTCTGCGCTGCTTCACGGAAAGAGGAGTCACATGAACGTACTGGTTATCAACGCAGGTAGCTCATCTCTTAAGTATCAGCTTCTTGACGTTGACACCCGCGAGGTTTACGCAAAAGGAAACTGCGAGCGTATCGGTATCGAAGGTTCTTTTGTTGGTCACGAGGAGCTTGGTGGAGAGAAGCAGAAGCTTGAGGTTGCTCTTCCTGATCACAAGACTGCTATTAAGCATGTCTTTGACATCCTTAAGACTATTGATAAGCCAATTGATGGCATTGGTCACCGTGTTGTTCAGGGTGGTTGGTACTTCCCAGAGTCTGCCGTTGTAGACGATAAGGTCTTGGCTCAGGTTCGTGAGGTTGCTCCACTTGCTCCTCTTCATAACTATGCTGAGGCTGATGTTATTGAGATTTGTCGCGAACTCTTCCCAGAGGTCGGCAATGTAATCGTTTGCGATACTTCTTTCCACTTCAATATGCCAGAGAAGGCACATCGCTATGCTCTTCCTCGCGATGTTGTTGATAAGTACCACGTCCGCAAATACGGCGCTCACGGTACTTCTCACCGCTACATTTGGCGTGCAACCAATGAGTTTACCAACGGTCAGACTCACAAGCTGGTTAGCTGCCACCTTGGTTCTGGTGCTTCTCTTTCCGCTATTGAGGATGGTCGCGATCTTGAGACCACCATGGGTCTTACTCCACTTGATGGTCTTATCATGGGCACTCGTTGCGGCACTATTGACCCAGCTACTGTCTTCTATCTCTCTCGCGTTGGTGGTTACTCCATCGATGAGATTGACACTATGATGAATAAGCAGTCTGGTCTTCTCGCTCTGTCTGGCCATTCCGATTCTCGTGATATTGAGGATGGCGCTCACGCTGGCGATAAGGACTGCCTGCTTGCACTTGATATGTTCTATTATCGTACGTCTCAGCTCATCATGGAGATGGCTCAGGCTATGCATGGCTTTGATACCATGGCTTTCTCTGCTGGAATTGGTGAGAATTCCGATGAGATGCGTCTTGGCGTTGTCAAAGAGCTTGAGTGGATGGGTGTCAAGATTGATGAGGAGAAGAACAAGATTCGCTCCGGTGAAATCCGTGACATTTCTGCTCCAGATTCAAAGGTACGCGTCCTGGTTGTACCTACCAACGAGGAGTATATGATTGCTCTTGACGTTCAGGAGCTTCTGGGTAAGTAAGCTTTCCTTACAATCCAAAATAATATTAACTCCCGCACTCTGTGCGGGAGTTTTTTTATGGAGATATAGATAGTTCTTTGACATCAGTACTTTAGAACTTTATATTTTTAAGTAAGAAGGTAGAGTTTCAAAGAAATCTTATTGTTTTGTACAGCTATTTGTGTGCAGATAAATAAATCTTTGAACTAGCTGTGAGGAGCATCATGCAGTCTAAAGGTTTAGTTAGCAGGTCTTTGAGCTTTGCGGTTATGTTTGTGCTCACTGTATTTGCTGCGCTCACTGTATTCAACACAAAGGCACAAGCTGTTGAGTACACACCAACTATTTCAAATGCTAGCTATACAACATTAGTTGGTAGTAACGTGCGTGTAAATTTTGATTATGCGCTCAACAATGGTGCCCCTGCACAACCAGGTGATACCTTTACTATTATGCTTCCTCCAGAGCTAGAGAATAATACTCCAGCTCCTTTTGAGGTTATGGGTGTAGATGCAAACGGAAATAGTATTTCTGTTGGTACGGCAACTCCTACCAGTAACCCTAATACCATGACTGTTACCTTCAATAACAATATTGCGGGTCTTCTTAACGTTCATGGCCAGATGTCTTTCTCGCTCAATTGGTCAAGCGCAATTGCACAGAGAGGCAATGGCAGCACTACGCTCAATATTGGTAACACCAGTCTTAACATGACGTATGGCGGTTCTATTGCTGCAATGGATACTGCAATTACTAAGTACAACAGAACTGGTGCAACTGCAGAGACAACCTATACGCTTCCTTCTGGTGCAACAATTACAACTGGAAATGATTATTACGTTACCAGCTGGGTTGTTAACCTAACTCCATCTGATATCACCCAGGTTGGTTTGCTTAATGCCACTGTTAAGGATCAGATTGTCAATCCTTATACCGTTGATACATCAAAGCTTACGGGTACCGGTGTTAACCCAGCAGATGAGCTTGCTGGTCCATATCTTAAGCACTCTTTTGTTCTCCACCTTGTTAACGGTGCTGTTCAGACTTTTTCTGCAGATCAGATTCTTCCTGCAATTACCTTTACTCCTAATGGTTACACTCTTGATTTTGCTCGACTCAATAATCAGGTTAACTTTGCTGGTTTCCAACCACTTATCCAGGATTGCTGGCTTGAGTACAAGACCATTGTTCCAGCCAACGTTACCCAGGTAGACAATAGAGCAACTCTTGATTTTGATGGCAACACTGATAACTTCACTCGTGAAGGTTGGTGGATTAATCCTCGCGGTGCCGGTACTGCAACTGGCGAGCAGCAGGTAAGCGTTTCTGTATCCAAGGTTTGGGAAGATCAAAATAATGCTGACGGTACTCGTCCTACTTCAGTTACCGTACACCTTTATGCAGACGGCGTAGACACTGGTAAGAGTGAGGTTCTCTCTGACGCAAATGGCTGGACTGCAACATTTAGCAACCTCGATAAGAATCAGGCTGGCACTACAACAGCTATTACGTACACCGTTGTTGAGGACGAGGTTGAGGGATATACCGCTGAGGTAACAGGTGATGTTACCAGTGGCTTTACTATTACTAATACTCACATTCCTCCAACTCCAACCACTCCACCTTCAGAGACTCCTAAGAAGCCAAAGCAGCCAAAGAAGAAGGAGTCTAAGCTTCCTTCAACTGGTGATGCTTCCTTTGCTGCAGCATCTGTAGCAGCCGCATCCTCTGTTCTTATTGCAGCTGGTGTTCTTGGTAAGAAGCGCGTTCAGTAACGCACACTACAACAACGTAAGTTAAACGTAAAAGAGCCTGTGAGATTAATTCTGAACTGCCTCCCATTTCTTGGACATAAGAAATGGGAGGCAGTTCATATGC
>CAUVJF010000026.1:0-17827 GCA_963552125.1 uncultured Atopobium sp. | reverse complement strand
CTACGAATCAGGGCGTCATAGGTTCGAATCCTATACGCCGCACCACTTGAACTTAGGAGCTCCTTCGGGAGCTCTTTTTTATTATCTACCTGGTCTTAAAGCTACTTCGCCGGAAGAGCTTGCATACAAATACTGATAAGAAATACCAGCTTCATCAAGCTCATCCATTACCTCAGCCATGCATGTTTCCGCCATGATGACCTCCAGATACCCTTGTGGACTTAGATCTTTTAAACCCACTCTGCCTTGGTCTGAAATCCACTTTCTTAAAGTTGCAAGTTGCTCTGATGCAATATGGATCTCTGAATAAAACTCCTTGTGGCCGAATCCAATTATTGCCGCACTGCCCTGAACAAACTGCCTTAATACAATTTCTTTCTGTACCTCTACCAGACCTTTCATAGCCACCTCTTTCTTCCTTTACTGATCTCAGTATAGCAAATTTATAGAACATATGTTCTATAAATCAGTAAAAGAAATAGTCTTCACAATTCACGAGAAGACCATTTCAGAGATTGAATCAATTGTGATTAAAAAGAGAAACTATTCTGGTCGAATAACCTCGATGCCACCCATGTAAGGACGGAGCGCCTCGGGCACGGTAACAGAGCCATCTGCGTTCTGATAATTCTCCATAATTGCAGCCATGGTACGGCCAACTGCCAGACCGGAGCCGTTAAGCGTGTGAACTAGACGGGTGCCCTTGAACTCTGCTGGATCCTTATAGCGGATGTTTGCACGACGAGCCTGGAAATCCCAGCAGTTAGAGCAAGAAGAAATCTCCTTGTATGCGTTATAGCTTGGGAGCCAAACTTCAATGTCATAGCACTTGCATGCAGAGAAGCCAATGTCACCAGTGCAGAGAGTAACCACGTGATAAGGAAGACCCAGAAGCTGGAGGATCTTCTCGGCTTCCTGAACCATGGACTCAAGCTGATTCATCGAGTCTTCAGGCTTTGCAAACTTGACCATCTCTACCTTGTCAAACTGGTGAACACGGATGATGCCACGGGTATCTCGACCAGCTGAACCTGCCTCCTCGCGGAAACATGGAGTGAATGCGGTATAGAGCAGAGGGAGCTGAGATGCGTCCAGAATCTCATCACGATGGATGTTTGTAAGCTGGACCTCAGCAGTTGGAATGAGGTAGAGGTCAGGCTGTACGTGATAGAGGTCCTCTTCAAACTTAGGAAGCTGACCAGTGCCAAACAGAGAATCCTGATTTGTGATAACTGGTGGCCACCACTCTTTGAAGCCTGCCTGGTTATGTGTATCAATCATGAAGTTGATAAGCGCACGCTCCATGCGAGCGCCCATGCCACCAAGAAGATAGAAGCGAGTTCCTGCAAGCTTTACGCCACGGTCAAAATCAATCATGCCCAGCTCGGGTCCAAGATCCCAGTGCGCCTTTGGCTCAAAATCAAACTGAGTTGGCTCTCCCCACTTGCGAACCTCAGGGTTATCGGAGTCATCCTTGCCATAAGGAACGGATGCGTCAGGAATGTTTGGAATAGCTGCAACAAGGGCGGTGAGCTCTTCCTCAACCTCTCCGCGGCGCTGATCAAGCTCTGCGATGCGGTCTTTGTTAGCTGCTACCTGCTCTTTAGCTGCCTCAGCCTCTTCCTTCTTGCCCTCACGCATAAGAAGGCCAATCTGCTTAGAAACAGCATTACGCTCTGCCTGAAGAGACTCAACCTCGGCAATTACGCTTCTGCGCTCCTCGTCAAGCTCAAAGAATTTCTCGCGATCCCAGTGAGCGTTTTGCCTGGACTCGCAAGACTTATCTACGAGGTCAGGATTCTCGCGCACAAATTTGATATCAAGCATGCAGCTTCTCCTTGAATCAACACTTTTTAGCAGTGCATTTTTTCTTATAGCTTACCAAGTATATACTTGTATTCAGATTCTTAACCCTTCACATGTTCTGGAGCTAGATTATGGACGCAATTAACTCATTTGTCGGCTGGCTTTTTGGCGATAAAACCGGTGTGTTGTTCCTCGTACTTGGTGGAATTTTGCTCTTTTTGGTTATTTCTTTTGTGTTAGAGCGCAAAACTAAGAAGATGTATTTCAACCACAAAAAGACCGAGGACGACTGGGATCTCTTTGGCGACGACCAAGAGGGTTGGTCTGACTTTGAATCAGATAACAAATAGGTAACAAAAAAGCCCCGTAAAGGGGCTTTTTAAATGCAAATGGTGCGGGCGAAGGGACTTGAACCCCCATGAACTTGCGTTCATACGGACCTGAACCGTACGCGTCTGCCAATTCCGCCACACCCGCGTGCTAGGGAATAATACTACAACATTTTGTTTTCTTCTCATGGAAAAACAATAGATATATAAGAAAATTCTTTTCAGCGGTAGAATATAGACAGTCACGGCCGACAAACACACTTTAAACACAGGAGGTTGCCGTGAGTGACTCGCGGTCACAGACCACGCAGACTGCATATCTACATTCACCTTCTGCTCAGCAGGCATCACCTGTGGCTGAGCCAGAAATTTTGCTGGACCGATATCGCGTTCTTGCTCGAAGAGGCAACGGAGGTTTTGGCACCGTTTGTACCTGCTGGGATACTCGTTTGCAGAGGCGCGTAGCCATTAAACGCATGCCATTGTTAGGGGCTTCCGAGACTCCCGGCGTGTTTGCTTCAACTGTTGACGAGGCTCTTTCTGAGGCAAGAACTGCTTGTTTGCTGGCTCATCCAAACATTGTGACTGTTCATGACTTTGAGATTGAAGGCGATTACGCCTATCTGGTCATGGAGTTTGTTGATGGCCTTAATTTATCGGAGCTCTTGGCTCGCGTTGAGGGTGGCTACCTCACCTATGCCGAAGCAGCTCACATGGTGTCTTCACTTGCAAAGGCGCTTCAATATGCCCATGAAAACGGCGTACTCCATCTGGACATTAAGCCAACAAACATCATGATTGACCGCCAAGGCACGGTAAAACTTGCCGACTTTGGTATGGCAACGCTTGCCTCGGCTGCTGGTTATGGCGGTGCTCGCGGAGGTACGGTAGGCTACATGCCTCCCGAGCAGGTTGAAGGCATGCTTGTTGACGAGCGCGCTGATATTTTCTCGCTTGCTGTTGTTTTGAGACAGGCGCTAACGGGCGTCAATGTATTTGCGGGCAGAACGGCTAAAGAATCCCTTGATCACATCTACAAGGGCCCAAAAATTCCTCTGCTCAAACAAGATCCCGAGGTTCCCTTTGCTGTAGACGCCGCCTTGACGCAGGCGCTTTCTCCCGAGCCATCCATGCGACAAGGCAGTGTGTCTGAATTTGCACAAGAAATTGTGACTCCTCTTGGCAGCGAAAAGCAGGGCGAGAAAAGCCTCAAAGCCCTCGTAGAACAGTCAGAAGAAGAGGAAACCGAGACCTGGGACGTCAAGCATCTTCCGCTCTCAATCCGCTTCCCCTGGCTGCCCTCGGCTGCCGTGCGTGGCGTATCAGCCCTGGTCACCGGTGTTCTTCTCGCCCAGTTGTTCCAGCTTATTGCTCCAGAATCGCTCACGTTTATTGTGGTGGGCTCTCTTGTAGGAGCTGCGGCAGCTGCTCTTTGGACTCCATTGGGTTCTGCGCTTGTCATTGCATGCGCGGTATACGCCCTGGCAAGTATTAGCCCTACCAGCACTTCATTCCCGTTTGCGACGCTTGTAACCTTGGTAAGTGTTATCTGGTGGGCGTTTGCGGGAAGGGTCTCAAAATTCAGCAGTATCAACTGCTTATTAGGAGCTTTATTACCTGCTCCTGTTTCAGCACCAGCGCTTGTCTCCGCTACTATGCGTCCACTACCTGCAGTTTTAACAGGAGCCTTTAGCTATCTTTTTGGAACACTGTTTGCAAGAGGCATATCTTTAGGCTTTGCGGCAACTCCTCTTGCCTATGACTACACCTCACTGGCCTCAGGGCTTCCTTTTTGGATTCGCTTTGGGGCATGCTCCCTATCTGCTCTTCTAGGCGCGCTTATGAGCCAGAAAAGACGTCGCGGATGGATGGTTTTTGGACAAATTGTCTGCGCCATATTGCTTTCAAGTGGCTTTATATGGGCAGCTTGGATGGAGAATCCCAATTTTTGGGTAGTTGAAAGTATAGTTTCGGTACTAATTACGGTATTCTTATGTGTACTTGTATGTATTGCAATTGTCCTGATAGGTCCACTTGACGCGGATCAGGAAGGCGAGGAATTAGATGAGCTTTCTTAGTGACTTTGAAAACCGTATTGGTTCGGTCTTTGGTGCCGCACCTCAGGGATACGCAGAGCCTTTCTCTTTTAAGAAGCTTGCCAAACGCGCAGCTAAAGAGATGGAACGTGAGACGTATGAGATTGATGGTGTAGACACTGCGCCTGCCCTGTATACCGTTTTAGTTGCTCCTCAAGACGATTCACTGATGCGTCCTCTTTATGCTGATCTAACTGCAGAGGTTTCTGACTTCGTGGCTGCTCAGGCTCAGCAAAAAGATTATGTATTTGTTGGTCAGCCGCTTGTTCGTTTTATGGTTGACCCTTCTTTGAAGCCTGGCAAATTTGCTGTCTTTGCAGAAAATGTTGACGGTAATACGCTTGACCAGCTGCGCAATGAAGAGCGTGCGTTCCTGGGTGGAAACTCCAGTGTTGGAGGAGCTGCAGCTCAAATGCCTCAGCAGCACAATTCCCGCGCTGCTGTTCAGCCAGAACCACAGCCAGAGCCAGATCCTCTGTCTGTAGTTAGACCCGTTTCTGCAGACAATGCAACGCCAGAGGTTTTGGGAGATCTTGCTGGTACAGACGCCGGTCTTGCGGTAATGCCACCAGACTTTGTTGAGGCTCAAGGCGCAATTCCTGTTGTTTCCGCGGCTGAGTCCACTCCTATGCCTGTTCTTCCTAGCTCAAACGGGCTTCCAGACCTGCCCGTAAACGGAGCTATTCCAACAGCAGCTCCTGTTCCTATGACTCAGCGTCGTATCACGCCTTCCCTTGATGCCCAGTTAAACGGCGCGGGCGGTCGTTCTTCTCGCAATCTGCAAGGCACGCCACGCGCAAACATGGACGCTACCTGCATTTTGATTGATCGCCAGAGCGGTCGTTCGTATCGCGTTGAGGCTCCTCGTGCCATTATTGGTCGCGAGCGCTCTCAGGCAGACGTTGTTTTGCGCGATCCTAACGTTTCAAGACGTCACGCCGAGATGACCTATGACGGTCACGATTGGCACATTGCTGATTTGCACTCCACTAATGGAACGCTTGTCAACGATATCGACGTAGATGAGGTAATTCTGCGTGACGGAGACCTCATTACCATTGGTCTAATGGACCTTCAGTTCCGGGAGAACTAATGATTGATTTGATTCTCTTTGCAGGACGCGTTCTGCTTGTTGTCCTGTTGTACATCTTCCTGTTCTCGGTCATGCGCACGGGCATTGGTCTTGTCCGCGGCCAGCGCAAAGACGGAGCTATTTGGTCCGTTGATGTCGAGAAGGGCGTCAAGTCCTTACGTGGTCTTCACGTAGACATCTTGGGACCTGTTGTTATTGGACGTTCTCCTTCGTCTGACATTGTGATTGACGAACCTTACGTTTCTGCTTCACACGCCCGCTTTACTATCCAGGGCCCTGCTCTGGTACTTGAAGACCTTGGATCCACAAACGGAACCATGGTTAATGGTCACATCATCGAGCAACCTGTTACCCTTCGCGACACAGACGAAGTCCAGGTCGGCGATGTGATTATGCGTGTTGGACGTCGATAAGAGGCTCATGGTTTCTTCTGATACAACACATATTTCTGATACACCTACACAAGAGCCCGTGAGTGCTCCTGGTCGTTGTGAGCTGCCACTTGATGGTCGTTGTGACGCAGAAGCGGTTTCTGGCTCTAACACCTTTATTTCTTGGGGCGCCCGCTCTGACGTGGGATTAGTTCGCGAGCACAACGAAGACTCGTTCCTTTTGCGCACTCCCCTTTTTGCCATCTGTGATGGTATGGGAGGTCACGCCGCTGGTGAGGTAGCAAGTTCCATTGCTGTTAAGGTTATTGCCGAACAGGCACCGAGTACCGCAGACGATGTCCGTCTTGGCGCTGCAATTGAGGCTGCTAACCAGGAAGTTATCGATGCTCCTGCAAAGGGTATTGGCAAACCAGGCATGGGCTCCACTGCCTCTGCTGTCCTCATTGAGGGCAATCAGATGGCCGTTGCCCATGTTGGTGACTCTCGCATTTACCTGCTCCATCATGGCACGCTGGTCCGCATTACTCATGACCACAGCTATGTTGAGGAGCTCATTGATTCTGGTCAGATTACCGCTGATGAGGCTCGCACGCACCCTTCTCGCTCGGTAGTTACGCGAGCTCTTGGCTCTGACCCAGACATGTATGCAGATCATTTCTCGCTTGAAGTATCTGATGGCGACCGCATCATCTTGTGCTCCGATGGCCTCTCTGGCATGGTGCCCGACGATGAGATTGAAGCCATTGCTGTCTCAAATGTCACGCCACAAAAGGCTGCCGATAACCTTGTTTCCGCAGCTCTTACCTATGGCGGCTCAGACAACATTACCGTTATTGTCATTGACGTCTTGGACGACGGCATAGCCGATCAAACCAGGAAACACCTTACTCGTGGCGTTATTGCCACGTTTGTCTCGTTCCTTGCGCTCTTTGCAGCCACTGTTGCCGTGTTCTTCCTGTTTGTAAGCAGCGAGTGGTACTTAGGAATTAACGGAACTACCGTTGGCGTTTATCGAGGTATTCCTACAACAATTGCCGGCATAAACATGTCTTCACTTGTTGAAACTACGTCGATTGAAATAAAAGATTTGCCTGACGCAGTTCAAGACTCTCTTGCAGACGGAATTCGCGTTAAGAACGAGGATGAAGCGCATAGTACCGTCGAGAATTACCGTAAACAAATTGATGACGCCAACACTAAAGCGGTCAAAAAGAAAGAAGACGTTCAGTCTGGCGGAACACCCACAACAGAAACAACAACGTCAACAACAAGTTCGGGAGGTGAGTAGGAATGGAAAAAGCAGGTGGACTAAGGCGTAATACAGAGCTCTTCTTACTATTTGTAGGAGCAATCCCTGTATTTCTGCTGTACGCCATGTACATGATTACTGCTCGCTCAACACTTAGCCTTGAGACTATGGCCGTTCCTATTGGTCTCTTTGCAGCATTTACCGTAGCTCACATTGCTATTAGGTTCCTTGCTCCCGCAGCAGATCCCGCCATTCTCCCCATTGTGTTTGTGCTCTCGGGAATTGGCATCACCATGGTCACCAGACTTGCGCCAAATCTTGCAGTCAACCAAACGATTTGGCTCTTTATCTCTGTTGTTGTGATGATTGTGGTACTAGCGGTCATTAGAAATCTCGACGCGTTAGCACGCTACAAATACTCCATTGGTATTCTCGGCGTCATACTACTTCTTCTGCCAATTGTTATTGGCCAGGATCGCTACGGCGCAAAACTCTGGATTTCTTTTGGCGCATTCACCTTCCAGCCTGGCGAGCTTGCAAAGATTGCCATTACGCTCTTCCTGGCGTTTTACCTTGCACTGAATCGAGAAGCCCTATCGGTCTCCATGCGTTCTTTTGGACCTTTCCGCATTCCTCGCTTTAAAATGCTGCTTCCTCTGTTTGTCATGTGGGGCATCAGCCTGATTGTTGTTATTTTTGAACGCGACCTTGGTAGCGCTCTGCTCTTCTTCGTGTTCTTTGTCATCATGCTCTATGTAGCAACAGGTCGCGCAAGCTACGTTTTTGTCAGTATTGCGCTCTTGGCCATTGGCGGCGTGGTGCTTTATCACTTCTTTGGTCACGTTCAGACTCGTGTCAACATTTGGCTTAACCCCTTCAAAGATCCCGCTGGAGACGGCTACCAAATTGTCCAGTCCCTCTATTCCATCGCAGATGGAGGCCTTGCTGGCACCGGAATTGATAAGGGAATGCCTACGCTTATCCCTATTGTTGAGTCTGACTTTATTTTCTCGGCCATTGCTGAGGAGCTGGGACTCTTTGGCGGAGCGGCAATTATTACCCTGTTCCTGCTCCTTACTGTGCGCGGTCTTGCAACAGCTGCTCGTGCAAAGTCCGATTCATCTGCTTTTGCAGCTGCTGGTCTTACCAGTGTTTTGGCGTTCCAAACCTTCCTCATTGTTGCAGGCGTTACTAAGCTCATGCCTCTAACCGGCGTTACCCTGCCCTTTATGAGTCAGGGCGGTAGCTCTCTTCTTTCCAGCTTTATCATTGTTGCCCTGCTGCTCAGGGCAGGTGACGAGGGAACTGGTCGCGAAACAGAGCTTGAGCCAAGCAAGAAAACGCTTGACTCCCAGAGGCTCGAAATTTCTTCTGGTGGAGCTCACGCCTCTTCCGTTTTGCATGGCAGCCACATCCGTGGAGGCTTTGGTCTGCAGTCTGAGGAATCTGGTGTTCTGGGACGTGTTGCTCTCGGAAAACGTCTGACCAATTTGGTTACCGTATTTACCCTCTTCTTCACCGTTCTTCTCGGCAACTTGACCTTCTTGATGGTCATTGACGCACCTAGACTTCAGGCGCTCCCTACCAACAACCACACTATTGCCAAGAGCGCATATGTTCAGCGCGGCGCCATCATGACTTCTGACGGCGTCACTCTGGCAGAGAGCGTCAAGCAAGACGACGGCACCTACGTGCGCAACTATCCACACGACGGTATGGCCTCTCACACCGTTGGCTACATCTCTACCCAGTACGGAACTGCAGGTATCGAGTCTTCCATGAACGAGACGCTCACCGGACACGCAGATCATTCCGACTGGAGAAGCGCTCTGTACTCGATGGCAGGCGTTAATACCGCTGGTTCAAGCGTTGTTTTGACTATCAATTCCCAGATGCAGGCTGTAGCAGAAGCTGCACTCCAGGGATATTCCGGCTCCATTGTTGTTATGGATCCAGCCACCGGAGCCGTACTTGCAAAGGCTTCAAGCCCTTCATACACCCACGCTGATCTGGGCACTGTTATCGAGTCCGGTACCGGCAGTCAACTGGTTGACAGAACTACCCAGGCGCTCTACTCCCCTGGTTCGTCGTTTAAGACCATTACGCTTTCTGCTGGAATTGACACACATACCACCACGCTGGACACCACCTATTCAGCTCCAGGAACTATGGAGCTTGGCGGTGGAACCATCCACAACTACGCCAACGAGGACATGGGCACTATTCCTCTGCGTGAGGCATTTGCTCGCTCTTCTAACACGGCGTTGGCGCAGCTTGGCGTAGCACTTGGCGCAGACAACCTGGTCAGCTATGCACGTGCCTTTGGTTATGGCACAGCTCTTGGTCAGGACTTCTCCACTACACCATCGCTGATGCCAAATCCTGCCGAGATGACCACCTGGGAGCTTGGTTGGGCGTCTTGCGGCCTTCCTGTTGGAGAGCATGCAAGCCCTGCAGGTCCTCAGACGACCGTCATGCAAAACGCCGTTGTTGCAGCTGCAATTGCTAACGGCGGCGTGGTCATGAACCCTTACATCGTTGATCGCGTTCTCTCGCCAGAGGGAGCTGTTGTTTCTACAACGTCACCAAAATCGCTTGGACAGGCAGTGTCTGCGGATACCGCTGCGCAGGTCCGAGAGGCAATGTTGGGCGTTGTTGAATCCGGCACTGGTATGGGAGCTCGCGTTCCGGGTGTCAAGATTGCAGGTAAAACAGGTACGGCAGACGTCGAGAACGGTAACTTTAACTCGTTCTTCATCGGTTTTGCGCCTTACGACCACCCAACTCTTGTTGTTTCTGTTGTCATCGAAGGCAACGGCGAGAACGTTTTAGGTTACGGTGCTCAAGTTGGCGGACGTGTTCTTGCGCAGTGCCTGAACATCCAGGCTTTGGGAGCTGCTTCGTAGCGCCTAAAACACCGCACGGTCTTCTCCCCAAGTAGTTGGGTGTGTTCTAAGATAGTAAGTGACGTGGCGAGAAAATCGCACGCTTGATAGGAGTTGAGTTATGCCAGGTAGAATGCTCAGTGGGCGTTACCAGGTTCAAGACAAAATTGGTACCGGTGGAATGGCCACCGTTTACCGCGGACAGGACCAGGTTCTTGGTCGTACTGTTGCCATCAAGATGATGCTGCCGCAGTACGCAAACGATCCTTCCTTTGCTGCCCGTTTTAAGCAGGAGGCTCAGGCTGCAGCGGCGCTCTCCAGTCCTTATATTGTCTCGATATACGACTGGGGTAAGGATGGCGAGTCCTACTACATTGTCATGGAGTATCTGCGTGGTACAGACCTTAAGAGTGGCATCCGCAAACATGGAGCCCTTGATTCCCGTAAGGTCGCTCAGATTGGCTCTCAGATTGCTCAGGCGCTCTCTGTAGCACATCGTCACGACATCATTCACCGTGACATCAAACCACAGAACATCATGGTCCAGCCAGATGGCAACATCAAGGTCATGGACTTTGGCATTGCTCGTGCAAAGAACAGCAGTCTAACCACCGATAACTCTGTTCTTGGCACCGCTCATTACGTTTCTCCAGAGCAGAGTACGGGCAAGCCTTTGGGACCAACCACCGATATCTATTCCCTAGGCATTGTCATGTACGAGGCTGCAACTGGCCGCGTTCCCTTTGTTGGTGACGACGCTATCAGCGTTGCTATGAAGCAGGTCAACGAGGCTCCTCAGCCACCATCGCTGATCAACCCCAACGTTGACCCCGCACTCGAGGCAATCATTCTTCGCTGTATGGAGAAAAACCCAGCTGACCGCTATCAGAGTGCTGACGAGCTTGCTCGTGCGCTGCGCGATTTTATTGCTGGTCGCGCCACTATTCCAAGCAACACCACCGTGAGCCCCCGCATTGTGACGCCACCTCAGCCAACTTCCAGGTTGGATCGTCGCGGCATCGACGGCTCCAACACCTACATTACGCGCGGTGGCGACACTGGTCGCTTGAACCGCGTCCATTCTCGCGAAGAGGCTGATGAGCTTGACAGGCGCGAGAATAAACGTCACAAGCGCAACGTTATTCTCGGCGTTCTGGGCGCTTTGGTTGTCCTGGCTCTTGCCGGCTTTGCTATTGCACAGATGCTCGGCAACTCCGCCCAGCAGTATCTGGTTCCACAGTTTGTTGGTCAGACAAAAGACCAGGCTACTCAGGCACTAAATGCTTCTGATAGCCACTTTAAGCTGGGAACTGTTACAGAAAGCTACAGTGATTCTGCTCCTGAAGGCCAGGTCATTGATCAGACACCAAGCGCTAACAAACAGGCTCCTGAAGGAACCGCGGTTAACCTTGTCATTTCTAAGGGCGCTAAACCTGCTGCTGCAGTTAAGGTGCCTGATCTTACCAACAAGAGTCCATCAGAGGCTGAGTCTGCTCTTGCTGCTGTTGGCCTCAAAGCAAGAAATGGTGACTCGGTTGAGTCGGATGACGTAACCGTTGGTTATGTTGCAACACAGGAACCAGCCGCAGGTAGCGATGCTAAAGCTGGCGACACCATCACCTATCACCTGTCTACTGGCAAGGGTAAGGCAGATGTTCCAGACGTCACCGAGATGACTGCCGAGCGTGCGTCCGATGTCCTGAAAGATGCAGGCTTCAAGGTAGATACTCAGAAACAGCCATCTTCTAGCGTTCCTGAAGGTCGTGTCATCTCCCAGTCTCCAGCTAACGGCAAGGCAGATAAGGGATCTACGGTAACCATCGTTGTTTCCTCTGGTGCTCAGAGCGGATCTGTTCCAAACGTTGTTGGCAAGGACTTTGAAACCGCCCAGTCCACGCTGGAGAACGCGGGCTTCCAGGTCAACACAGTTTGGGTCTACGACGACAACGTTGCAACCGGAAACGTAGTTGGACAGACGCCATCAAGCGCTGCACCTGGTGCTACGATCACCATCCGCGTCTCCAGCGGACCTCGCCCATCAGCGTAATCGCTGCGGCGTGCAATGTGCTCAACCAGTACGTTCAAGCCCTGCAACCGTGTTTGGTTGCAGGGCTTTTTGCTACCACGGAAATAGTTCGACAGCGGCACGTGGCGTCGCCGGAACCGGCGAAGCAAGCGCTTCAGCGCTGCGAGCGTTTTATTGCCGCGATTATCACGACTGTCTCCAGCAATAAAACATCTTCGAATAACTCAGGCTTACTTGCATCATTTTTCGGAATACGGCCGATCGGATCCATTTGCTGATGGCCGAACACATCTATGTCGGATAATCTGTCAAAAAGACGTATACATGACGCTAAAAATAGCTAAAGCATGCAGATTATCGTCATTAGGTGTGTAATATGCTCGCAATTGGACAGATTATCTGACATAGATGTGTTCCATAGGTGCGAAATTTACCGATAGTTAAATTTCTTATATATGTCTATTCATTGTTCAGCATATTAATTGAAGTTTATGCATAGAAATGTATATCGTGCATTGAGGCTCTCTAAATGTCAGACATTGAGCCCAGTTATCCGGTTATCTTGATTAAAAGCCAGTCGATTCTTCAGCAAAACCTACCAAAGCTGCACCATTTTGTACGCCAAACCTAAAAGCCGACGTTGACACGCCGCAACAAGGAAAAACCGGCAGCGCAAAGCTGCCGGTTTGAAATCAATGGTGCCCCCGGGCCGATTCGAACGGCCGACACCCGCTTTAGGAGAGCGGTGCTCTATCCCCTGAGCTACGAAGGCATGTGGGATATTCTACTCACGTAGGCTCGCGTACGCAAATATCACCATCGCTTACGGCGCCGGCAGCAGCACGAAACTGCTACTTGCGACGAGCCTTGCGCTCGGCTCTCTTTCTGTCGTACTCAGCCTGACGCTCGAGGTAGAAATCGTTGAGCTTCTTATCGGTCATGCCAGCAACCTTAGCCTCGATCTTCTTGCGAAGAGGACGCATCTTAAAGAAGCTGTAGACAACCGAGCCAAAGATGCAGAAGTAAGCAAAGACCAGCATGATGGCAGAAATCATACCAACGCCGGTGTTCAGGTCCCTGGACTCTGGAACCATATACGAAAGCACCAGTGTAATGATGGTTGCAACAAAGCCAAGACCCAGGAAGACCCACCAAACGCGCTCGGCACGATGATAGTCTGGATCCGCGCGCAGCATAGCCTCAAATCCACGGCTGCGAATATCCTCGCGCTCGCGCTGGCGAGCACGTGCAGCACGCTTCTCCTCTTTGCTCTTTGGAGCACTGGAGCCAGAGCCAGAGCCACTCACACGTACAGATGCAGCTGCCTCTCGTACTGGTTTAGCAGTAGCAGCAGATTTGCGACCAAAAGCGGAATACGTAGGACGCTCAGTCTCCTCAGAGGTTTCTTTCTTTGAAAGGCTTGCGGTAGCCTCACGCGCTTCTTTGGTTGCGCCTGTAATGGTGTCACGCAGTGACATTGGTCTCCTTCAGTGGTACAAACTCAGTTCCCGTAATAATCTGGAATGCCGTACGATAACGCTCGGATGTGCCCTCAATAACCTCTTCTGGAAGATGAGGTGGCTCTCCTTGCATGTCCCAGTGGGCTTTCAGCCAATCGCGTACATACTGTTTGTCGTAGCTTGGCTGAACGTGTCCCTCAGAATAACCCTCAGCAGGCCAAAAACGACTTGAATCGGGTGTAAGGCACTCATCAATAAGTGTAAGTTTTCCGTCGATAAAACCAAACTCAAATTTAGTATCTGCAATAATAATTCCACGAGTTGCAGCATATTCTGCAGCAGCCTTATAAATTGCAAGCGAGGCTTCCTTCAGCTGAGTGGCAACATCCTCACCAACAATCTCGCAGCAGCGCTCAAACGAGATATTCTCGTCATGATCGCCAAGCTCAGCCTTAGTGGAAGGGGTGAAGATTGGCTCAGGAAGCTTAGATGCCTCAGTCAGGCCATCTGGCAGCTTAATGCCGCAGACGGTACCGTCCTGGTCATAAGTCTTTTTGCCAGAACCAGTAAGGTAACCACGGACAATGCACTCGATTGGCACAGTCTGTGCTTTCTTTACCAGCATTGCGCGACCAGCAAGATACTCAGTGTAATCTGCAAACTGTTCAGGAGTCTGATCTGGCAGAACAGAAATCATGTGGTTAGGCAGAAGGTCCTTGAAGCGATTAAACCAGAAAGCGCTGATACGTGTCAGAATTTCTCCCTTAAAAGGAATCTCGTCAGGAAGAATAAAGTCAAAAGCACTAATGCGATCGCTCGCAACCATCAAAAGTTTGTCGCCACAATCGTAGATATCGCGAACCTTACCGTGCGAATCGGGACGAAGCTCAGCTCCAGCCACAATGACCTCACTTCTGCGCAAAGCGCGTTGTATTGCAGGACTTTTGATTGTACGGCAAAATGTCCAAAAATCGACCTACAACAAAGTATCTGTTACAGAGATATTATTTTGGGCAAGCAGAGGAAGGTGCAGCGAGAAGGTCGTGCCCTTTCCAAGCTCGGATTCTACCGAGATAGTGCCGTTATGACGGTCCATAATCTCTTTTGTAATTGCCAATCCAACGCCAAGACCGCCCGAAGCGCGCTCGCGGCTTTCTTCTGCACGCCAGAATCGCGATAAGGTCTGTGGAATGTCCTCAGGAGCAATTCCCATACCATCATCAGTCACGGAGATAACCGCATCGGTATCATCAATTGATACGGTTATAACAACATGACCCCCGTCGTCGGTGTAGCGAATGGCATTGCTCAGCAAATTGGTCAGGGCTTCTCGAATCATGTCCGAATCAATATCAACAAAACAATTACCCTCGGGTGTCTTATCCACAAAGGTCAACGTGCGGTTATTCTCCTTAAAGAGTGTTTCTTGTACCGCAACGAGACTCGCCACCATAGCCACAACATTGACGCTTTCTGGATTGAACTTTGTCTTTCCGTTCTCAAGCCTTGAGAGGTGGAGCATGGCGTCTACCAGGCGAGAAAGACGTCTACTCTCAGACACAATGTTTTCCAAGCGCTCTTCATCTGCAGGTAAGATGCCATCTTGGATTGCCTCAACAGTGGCCATGATAGCCATGAGCGGAGTTCTGAGCTCGTGTGCAACATCGCTGGTCAGACGGCGTTCAAGCTTAATGTCTCTCTCGAGTGAAGACGCCATGTCGTCGAAGGTTTCTCCCAGACGCCCCAGTTCATTCTCGCCACGGATGCCTGAACGAGCCGCAAGATTGCCGCTTCTGATCTGGACAGCCGTCTCGGTAATACGGCGTACGGGCTTGGTAAGTGAACGTGAAGCCAAAATACCAATCAGTCCAGAAAGCGAGATTGCAATGGCTGCAGCAAGACTAATTGCCTGGTAGGAGCCATTACGGAACGCAATGTCTCGCTGGGTCAGGAACGGTTCAGAACCAAACGTCCAAATTCTAATGCTGCCCACAGGCTCACCTTGTAGGTTTTGGACAACCGCATAAACCACGGCGTCACCCGTCTGAGGGCCAGATAATGCACTATTTCCACCAGGTCGGCGAGCATTTGGTGCCGAGTCGTCATACAGAACCACACCAGAAACATCTAAGACCTGGATACCAATATCGGAATTGGTTGCAGAGGCCTGACGTGCAATAGAGAGAACGTCGGCATTCCAGCCTTCTGCGCGCGCGTACGCCTGAGACATATTGAGCGCGGTAGTATCAACGGTGTTTTGTAGGTTCTCCCTGGTATAAGTAGTAAAACGGTTTTCCCAGACAATACCTAAAACAGAAATGAGCACCAATACCGTCATGACGGCAGTCAGTGCAAAGAACGCCGCCATACGGGTGGTAAAGCTTTGAGTGCCAACAGGGTCGGGCTTAATAGTTTTATAAGAACCCTCAGTTTCCGGAGGGTTCTTAAGAGAATTTGAGTGATGTTTCTTGAAGAGCGCCAAAGCTCTAAAGCTTAGGACTCGTGGCTAGCGTTGCCAGCCTCAAAGCGATAGCCAACACCGTGAACGGTGAACAGCCAGCGAGGATTACGAGGATCATCGCCGAGCTTTGCGCGCAAGTTCTTGACATGCGAATCAATAGTGCGCTCATAGCCCTCAAAATCATAACCCAGGACCTTCTCGACAAGCTCCATACGTGTGTACACGCGGCCAGGATAGCGAGCAAGGGTGGTGAGCAGCTTAAACTCTGAAGCGGTCAGGTCGACTTCCTCGTTGTTGATGAGAATCTTATGACCAGAAATATCAATAGTAAGGGTGCCGTAATCAAGCACGTCAACAGCAGTATCTGGCTCAGAATACGTACGACGGAACAGCGCGCGAACGCGTGCCACCAGCTCACGTGGCGAGAAAGGCTTAACAAGATAGTCGTCAGCACCAAGCTCAAGACCAATAATCCTGTCTTCTACCTCACCTTTTGCGGTAAGCATGATGATAGGCACGTTAGAGGTATCTCTAATTGCACGGCAAACGCGCTCTCCAGAAAGCTTTGGGAGCATAAGATCGAGAATCACCAGGTCAAATGCATGCTTTTCAAACTCTTCAACTGCGCTTTGACCGTCGCCAACGCCCTTAACAACGTAATTTTCGCGCTCAAGATATGCTGAGACGGCGTCACGGATGACTTTCTCATCTTCGACAATCAGAATTTTCTTCTCGTCGGAAGCCATTGTCTCCCCTTTTCTTTTGCCCTGCATGTATGTGCGTATGGCACATTACGATTATTCATTAATTATTTGTATTCATTCTATCTCTATACCTACAAATAATCTACAAAGAAAAAACACGAACTGTCACGGAAGCCGGATATCCGCTGGTAGGATCTTTAACAGTTGAGTAGGTTACAAAAGAATCACAGTTGCCTTCTCGAGCAGGAAACTCTCCGTAATCAACGCTTCTATCCATTGAATAGAGCCAGTTTGCCGTTTGATTTTGCGTATCAACAAGCACATAAGAGGCGCGGCTCTTAACTATGTATAGGCTACCTTTACCTGCCGATATTGCATAAGGTTCACGCTCTATGACGTAAGGGTTTTCGCCTGAAGCAGGCAGGATATATGTTCCCATCTTGCCCAACAGACCGCCCGAGTCATAACTTGCTTCAACCGACACAATAAACTTATCGTCTACGCGACTTGCTGCAAAAGGTTTGACAGATTGAGGCATAACAAGCTGGTCAACCTTGGTTTTAAGGTTGTCTCCCAGCAGATATGCTGTAACGCCATAGAAGGTGCCTTCGGAGGCACGAACTCGAGGAGTAAGGGTAACTACGCCCTTTGAGATAGACGGTGCAGTAGCAAATCTACCTGGAGATTCAACGGCATCCGTTCCCTCAGAATCCCCCACACGCCACACGTAGCAGTGCGAAGATTCACGGGTTTTCTCGCCAGAAGAAGCTGGTTGGACTAGCCAAACCACCTTATCGTCTCCGCAGGCAAACGGAGCCGGATCCCAGTTTTTATCGGCCTTGTAGAGGACCTTTGCGTCTCCAGTAAGCTTGCCGTCAGAAAATGGTGCGGCAAGAAGCTCCCAGTCAAAGGTTGTGGTGTCCACCTCAACCCATGCATACACAGAGTCAGAGCAGCGAACGTCGTAAATAACGGCGGTGGTATTGTTCATCTGAGCCGCAGGAACAACGTCAACAACCTGGCCAGACGTCAGCGAAAGAACAGAGCCCTTTACCATTGGCGTAGCAGATGCGCCAGCCGTGGTGACGGGAATCCAATTTCCATCGGCTGGATGCAGCACGCTTCCCAGAGGGAGCGTCCAGGTCTGGCTTGGCTGAGCAGCATATTCCGTAGAGCTATAGGAGTCCAGCACATTTGTGCCAGAGGACTCGTCAAGTACCAGCGGTTTTCCTGCATCTCCCGAGCCTTCTTGATGAGAGCAGCCTGCCGCGATGCTAATTGCACCCGCAACTACGACACCAGCCGCTCCCGTCTTAAAGAAGTTTC
>CAUVJF010000025.1:0-17884 GCA_963552125.1 uncultured Atopobium sp. | reverse complement strand
AATCTCTTGATACGACTAATTCAAAATTATGTATAGCGGTTGACTCTAAAAGATCTACCGATGCCATTTGACTGGCATAAATAAAAGAAGACCTGATAAAGATAATTACAAGTAAAAGTAAAACCGTTCCAACAGTCATAAGGCTGGTATGAGCGTACTTTACATACCAAAGTCCTAAGGCTGCCGCCATGCAGCTTCCTAAAACCTGAAGCAAAATAGTATCAAGCGCTACGTTTCTCGCGATAAAAACATGCAGCCATAAGCAAACAAATAGCATGATACAAAGGCTATACGGAATAAAAGGCCTAGTGGGTTGTTCTATCACCTTAGACACGAATATTGTCCTTGAGCTGATTAAACTTTTTCTGGCCAATTCCAGAAACACGCATCAAATCTTCAGTTGTTTTAAAAGGTCCATTCTTTTGTCTGTCTGCAACAATTCGCTGAGCCAGTCCTTCTCCCACACCTTGAAGCTTAGTTAATTCTTCTACAGTTGCTCGATTAATATCTACAACCGTCTTTTTATCTCTCTTCGTATTTGTTTGCTTATTGCTTGTGGCATTGTTTTGCTCTGGCTGTGGAATCTCTGCTGGCGGCTCTTCTCCCTTTTTAGGAATATATATTTTTTGACCATCTTCAACAGGAGACGCTAGATTAATCCCTTGGCCGTTTGCATCTTCAGTTAAACCTCCTGCTATTTGAATAGCATCATTCACGCGTGGGTTTGCCATTTGTAAAGCGTAAAGTCCTGGTGACTTAACAGCTCCATCAACATGAACCATCATTTGAGGAGAAGCTTCTTTAATCTTATGATCAGCTCCTGGCTGATCTGAAGCATTATCTTCTTGCGTATGTTGCGGATTTTCTGCAACAGCCACTCCTTGCGTAGAGTCTGCTTGATTATGCGATCTATCAAAAGACTCCGATGTTCCAGCAGAAATTATTCCAATAAATACAACTGCTGACACAATAGCTAGGACAACCACAGCGACAACCGCTATGAGTTGTTGCTGAGATAGATTAAACCTTCTCATCAACTTATTAATTATTTGAGTGCGGTTATTTGAAATCTGAGCCATACAATCACCTCAGATTTATATTCAACTATTAGGTTAATGAGAAGCACTACTTTTAAAGATTCATCTAATAGCTTTGTCCTAAAACTGCTGGTAATCTGACACAGTTATCAACAATTGCCAGATATATTGCACAAACTAACAAGAACAGAATTGCTCTAAATAAGACTATCAAACCACTCGCATAAAAAATCCGCCCTTTTACGGGGCGGATTCTAAAAATGCATCTGAGCAAAGCGATCAAAAGTTTTGAGCAGTGAAAATATCCTAGTCGGTAATAAACTCTGCAGGAGCAAGCTCTTTATGACGAGCAGCAAGCGTTTTTGGTGGCTTATATGAAGGACACTGACTAAAGTCAATGTACTCAATATGCTGCATAAGGTCATCAATCATGGCTTCATGATCAAAAGAATTCCATGCCTCAAGAACTTCTCGCATTCTTGCGTGAGTCTCGGGTCTGCGAGGCATAAACAGTGTGCAGCAATCAGGAGCCGTCTGCGTTGAGATATCAAACGTATTGATATCTTGGGCGCGACGGATGATTTCTTGCTTGTCAGAGCCAATCAGAGGCCTCAAAACAGGTATGGTAACTGCCTCGTTGACAGCAGCAATGTTATCCAGCGTCTGAGAAGCAACTTGGCCAAGTGACTCGCCAGTTACCAGCGCTTTAGCGCCCTCAAGCTCTGCAATCTTCTGCGCAATGATGTACATCACGCGACGATACATAATGACACGAAGAGCCTGTGGAACAGCAAGAGAAATCTCACGCTGATGCTCGCCAAAAGGCACAACATACATTCTGCCAATAAGACCAGCAGGCTCAAGTGCCTCAATAATATCCTGACACAGATATTCGCTGGTATCGGAAGTCATAGGGCGGCCAGAGAAGTGAACGGGAATAACCGTAGCACCTCTGCGACCAACCATCCATGTTGCAACAGGAGAATCAATACCGCTTGAAAGAAGCGATACTACTTTGCCAGCGGTGCCAACAGGAAGACCGCCAACGCCGTGAATAGATGCAGCATAAACATATGCGTTACCCTGAACAACATGCACATAGACCGTCATATCCGGATTATGCATCTGAACTTTTTTATCAGGGAAGTTCTCACAAAGTACTGCGCCTACAAGCTGGTTAATCTCAATGGAATGCTTTGGGTAGACCGTTGAGGAACGGCGAGCATGCACTTTGAACGTAGTAAAGTCACCGGACTCCCCCAGCGCCTTCACGGCAGCGTTACAAAACTCCTGCTCATCTAAGCCACAGCGATACGCCAAAGAAGCGCGAGCAACACCAGGAACCTGAGCCACGGCATGTTGCAGCTCTTCAGTTGCTTGTTTATCAGTGGTTTCTACAAGAAGGTAGCCAGAAATGCGAGAAACCCCCGCCACTGGAAAGTGTCGGAGGGCTCGTCGCAAATTTGTTACCAACTGATTTTCAAAAGTGGATCGGTTCTTACCCTTTAAACCAATTTCGTGGTAGTGAACCAGACATACTCTTTCAGTCATAACTCTTAGTAAACGATGGTGTTCTCGCCCTTAATTGCCTCGTCAAAAGACTCTTTAACAAAGCCAAGGGTACCGTCGTTAATCTCTTTCATAGCAATAGAGACAGAATCTTTACCACTTGCAACAGTAGTAATGTCATCAAAATCCTGAACAGCGGTTACACGCAGGTGTTGACCGTGAAGCATATTGTTAATATCGCAAGCACGCTTAGAAGCAAGAGAGCAAAGCAAGAATGGATTCTGCTCAGTCTTCTGAAGCAGGCTGTCAATCTCAGGCTTAATAACAGACATTAAAGCTGACCTCCGTCTGATTCATAGTCATCAAAAACTTCCTCGAGCTTGCTGAGAGCAGTCTCAAGGTTGTCGTTCACAATGCAAACAGTATAGTCGTTTGCATACTCCATTTCACGTGACGCATTAGAAAGTCTCGTAAAAATGGTCTTCTCGTCTTCTGTACCGCGACCTCTAAGACGCTGTTCAAGCTCTTCAAATGAAGGTGGTTTAATAAAGACGAGAATGGCGTTGGGGTATTGTTTGTGGACCATAAGTCCACCCTGAACGTCAATCTCTAGAACAACAGACTGACCTGCAGAAATCAGGCGATCAACCTCGGATTTGAGCGTGCCATAGCAATGACCATGAACATGAGCCCACTCAAGGAATTCACCAGCATCAACGCGCTTTTTAAATTCTTCATCGGAGAGAAAATGATACGCAACTCCATCGACTTCTCCTGGTCGTGGAGAGCGTGTAGTAGCCGAAACCGTCAGGCCTAGGTTTGGGCGCTTGTCCCTCAACAGAGAGACAAGCGTTCCTTTTCCTACACCTGACGGTCCAGATACTACAAAAAGTTTGGCTGAACGAGCCACTACTTGGTCAGTGCCTCGAGGAGCTGCTCACGCTGACGAGCGCCAAGGCCCTTAACGCGGCGAGTTGCGGAAATTCCGAGCTCGTCCATAATCTTTGCTGCCTTTGCCTTGCCATAGCCAGGAAGGGACTCGATAAGAGCGGAAACCTTCATACGCTCAGCAATAGGATCGGTAGAATCAAGGACCTCTTTAAGGGAGACCTTACCAGTCTTAACCTTCTCGCGAAGCTCTGCGCGAGCGTGACGAGCCTGAGCTGCCTTCTCAAGTGCTGCCTTGCGCTGCTCATCGGTAAGTGTAGGTAGAGCCATTGTTCCTCCAAACATCGTTTTCGTACGTCATATACGAAACTCAATTTAATGTGCCTTTTGCACTTCAGCAAAATAGTTTGCCACATAACACGTTATTTACAAGGGGTTTTTTAATATTTACGCATCAAAAACCACCTGTTCACCATAATTCCAAAAACTTTTGCTAATTTTTAAGCTCAGAAATGATGGCTTCAAATGCTTCAACTGGATCGTTTGCGCAGGTAATTGGCCTACCAACTACCAATTTGCTTGCTCCGGCCTTAATTGCTGCAGAAGGTGTGGAGATTCTGACTTGATCGCCCTTCTCGGCACCTTCTGGACGTACTCCGGGGGTCACGATGAGCGCATTTGGTCCCAAAAGCTCTCTCATCTCCTGTGCTTCCTGAGGCGAGCAGACAATTCCATCGGCACCAGCGTAATAAGAAAGAGACGCCAAACGAGCAACCTCGTCCTTGATGGAGCCGTCTACACCAATGGAGTGGAGCGCGTCCTCGTCCATGCTGGTAAGGACAGAAATGGCCACTAACTTGGTGCGGCCGGACTCATCAACGCCACGCTCTGCTGCAGCCTCTTCTGCGCCCTCACGACCAGCAGCAATCATCTGAGCGGTTCCCAGGCCGTGAATAGAGAGGATGTCTGCGCCAGAAAGCGATGCGGAGTGGACAGCGCCTTTAACCTGGAATGGAATGTCATGCACCTTGAGGTCCAGAAACACCTTGAAGCCACGTGCGTGCATCTCATCTACCATCGAGGGCCCATAGCGGTAAAAGAGCGTCATGCCAACCTTAACCCAGCGCGCATGGCCAGCGAGAAGATCGGTGAGCTCCAGAGCTCTTTCTCTTGTGCAATCAAGCGCAACAATAACGGCGTCGCGTGCCTGCTCGTCTGTTAGCATTCAACAGCTCCAATCAGCTCGTGGATGTCAGATACTCCCTGAGACTTTGCCCAGTCAGTAAGTTCATTCAAAATACGTGGAGCACACATTGGGTCGTAAAGGTTTGCAGAACCCACCGAGACAGCCGTAGCGCCCGCAAGGATAAACTCTGCAGCATCCTCGCCCGTTTCTACGCCGCCAACGCCGCAGATAGGAATGGAGACCGCCTGAGCACATTCCCAAACCATGCGAACTGCAGCGTTATGGCAGAGAGGACCACTCAGGCCACCAGTTGGCTTAGAGAGCCTGCTCTTTCTTGTGTGAACGTTAATTGACATGCCTGGAATAGAGTTGATGAGCGTAAGACCATCAGCGCCTGCGGCCTCAAAAGCTTTACCAATCTCGGCGACATTGACGGGGGCCATCTTAACCAGAATGGGCAGCTTTGTCAGAGGACGAACTGCCTTCATAATCTCTGTAGCCTGCTCTGGAGTACCACCGAGGGGCTTGCCGCCCTTCTCGAGATTTGGACAACTCACGTTAAGCTCAATGGCTGAGATGTGTGGATTAAGCTCTTCAAGGCGCTCGACAACATCAATCATCTCCTGAACAGAGTGCGCCGCCATCTGCATGATGACGCGCGTACCACGGCCTTCAAGATCTTTCATGTAGTCATCAGTGTGGGCGATAAAATCATCCACTCCAGGATTAGCAAGACCAACGCTGTTCATCATGCCGCCGTTGAGCTCGCACATACGAGGAGCTGGGTTTCCTTCCCAAGGAACGCGAGCAACACCTTTCATAGTGATGGCGCCAAGCAGAGAAACGTCGTAGAAACCCTCAAACTGCCAACCGTAGCCAAAGGTACCCGCAGCAGTATTGATAGGATTTTTCATCTGGATACCGCCCAGATTGACGGCCATTTTTACCTGATCTACCATGCGATCTCCTTTGCCTCAAAGACAGGTCCAACCATGCAAGCAGACGCATAGCCGCCCTTAGCAAGTGGGACATTGCAGGTATTGCATGCACCAAAGGCGCAGCTCATCATACGCTCCATAGAAACCTGGCAGGCAACGTTGTTGGCAATTGCAAGCTTGGCCACGCTTCTCATCATAGGCTCTGGACCGCAGGTATACACAGCGTCCCAAACGCCTTGTCTCAAAGGTTCCTCCAAAGCCGCTGTTACAAAGCCCTTGGTACCCTTAGAACCGTCATCCGTTGTGACGTACACGTTCTGTGCGCCCAAGGCGAGAAGATCTTCTTCTCCAAAGAGTTTCTCGGCAGTTTGTGCGCCAATAACCGCGTCAAACTCAACACCTAGCTCGGTAAGCTTACGAGCCGCCGCGATAATTGGTGTGATACCCACACCGCCCGCTACCAAGACGCTTCTCTTGCTAGAGGCGTTAAGGCGCCAAGGGCGACCGCAGGGAGCAGTCATGTCACTGGTGTCACCAGGCTTCATCTGAGAAAGCCTACGGGTACCCTCGCCAACTGTTGCGTAGATAAGCTCCAGCGTATCGGTAGCTTCATCAGCAAGCGAGAAGGACAGTGGGATGCGAAGAATGTGGCGCTTATCGCCTGGAACATTAACGTTTACAAACTGACCAGGCGCTAGAGACTTACAAAGACCTGGTACCTTGAGCTGGGCTCTATACAGATTCTGGGCAACCTGGGTATTACTCAAAACCGTAAAGTCAAATACCTGTACATTTCCACGTAGTGGCATTACTTTTCCCCTCCAGGAACAACTACTTCATTGGCAAGAACTCGCTTGCCATCAACAAACACATCTGTTGCAACACCATAGAGCTCAGCGCCAATGAAGGCGGAGTTCTTGGACTTGCTCTCAAAATACTCTGTCGTAATCTGAACCTTCTTTTCTGGGTCAAAAAGGGTCAGGTCAGCCTTGTAACCTGCAGCAATCTTAACAGGCTCAAGACGCAGAATACGACGAGGATTAACGGCCATTGCGCGAACAAGACCAGTGTAAGAAAGCTTATTGGTGCGCACCATATTGGTAACCATCAAAGGCAGCGAGGTCTCAAGGCCAATGCAGCCAAAGTAAGAGATTTCCCACTCACAGTCCTTCTCATGAGCTGCATGAGGCGCGTGGTCAGTAACAATACAATCAACCGTACCGTCTGCGACTGCAGCCTGAAGAGCAAGCGCATCCTCAGCAGTTCTGAGCGGTGGATTCATCTTAAAATTGGTGTTATACGTATCAGTGATGTCATCCTCAGACAAGAAGAGATGGTGAGGGCAAACCTCAGCGGTAACAGGCAAGCCTTCCTGCTTAGCTGCACGTACCAGCTCTGCTCCCCTGCCCGTTGAAATGTGGCAGATGTGCAGCGGACAGCCGGTAAGGCGGCAAAGATCAATGTCTCTGGAAATCTCCAGCTCCTCGCCAAGTGCTGGCCAGCCAAACATACCAAGGCGCGTGCTTGCGCGACCCTCGTTAACAACACCACCAGCACTGATGGACTCAATCTCACAGTGAGCAGCAACAACGCGATCAAACTGGGAGACATACTCCATAACGGTGCGCATCATACCAGCGCTTTGAACGCCGTGGCCGTCGTCAGAGAACGCGGAAGCACCCTCGTCAACCATGTTGCCAATCTCAGCAAGCTCTTGTCCCTTAGAACCCTTGGTCAAAGCACCCATAGGACGGACGTGAATGAGACCAACCTCATTGCCGCGATCAATCTGGAAGCGAACAGCAGGTCCGTTATCGGTGACAGGATTGGTGTTTGGCATGGTAGCAACGTCAGTAAAGCCACCATGAACCGCAGCCCTAGAGCCCGTCTCAATGGTCTCCTTATACTCAAAGCCAGGATCTCTGAAGTGAACATGCATATCAACGAGGCCAGGAGTCAATACCTTGCCTTTTGCGTCAATAACGGTATCACCCTCTTGAGGCTTAACCGTAGCTGCTACTTCAGCAATAGTTTCTCCGTCAATACGAACGTCCAGTACCGCATCAAGATTAAGCTGTGGATCTACAACACGTGCACCCTTAAGCAGAAATGCCATCAGAGTCTCCTCCCAGAAGCAAATACATTGCGGCCATGCGCGTCAAAACACCCGCATTAACCTGATCAAGAATGCGAGAGCGGGCACAATCAGCCACCTCGCTGTTAATTTCCATACCACGGTTCATTGGACCTGGGTGGCAGATGATTGCTTCGGGCTTCATCAGCTTGCTGCGGCGCTCGTCAAGGCCCCAAAGCCTGTTGTACTCACGGCGAGAAGGAATAGGAGCTCCTTCCATACGCTCAAGCTGAACACGAAGCATGTACACGACGTCAACATCACCAATGACCTCATCGAAGTGTGAGGTCTGATAGCAGCCAAACCAGCTTGGATCGTCTACGTGGAATGTTGGAGGTCCTACTAGAACAACCTCTGCACCCATAGTCTTGAGTGCTGGCACCAAAGAGCCAACAACGCGGCTGTGAGAAAGGTCACCAACAATGGCAACTTTAAGGCCATCAAGATGCCCAAAGTTCTTACGGATGGTATAAAGATCAAGCATTGCCTGAGTTGGGTGCTGATGTTTGCCGTCACCAGCGTTGATGACTACTGCATCAGTGTGCTCAGTAATCTTCTGCGGTGTACCTGCAAGTTTTGCACGGCAGATAAACATATCAACATTCATAGCGTCGATAGTCTGAATGGTATCTGCCAAAGACTCACCCTTAACCACAGATGAGGTAGATCCTCCCATGTTTAAAGCGTCGGCAGAGAGACGTTTCTCGGCAAGCTCAAATGAGGAGCGAGTCCTTGTAGAAGGCTCTAAGAACAGGTTAACAATGGTGCGCCCACGAAGAGCTGGCACCTTTTTGATGTCTCTGTTGTTTACAGCCTCAAACGACTGAGCAGTATCAAGAATTTGCTGAATATCGTCACGCGTCAGACTGTTTGTATCAATCAAATGTCTAACTGAAAGCATTAGTTTCCTCCCTCAATAAAGGGGTCAGAATAGTCAGCTTCGTACAGCAAGACGCAGTCCTGACCATCAATTTCTTTAATATTTAAGCTGACTACCTGGCTCTTTGATGAAGGAACATTCTTTCCCACATAGTCAGGTCTAATAGGAAGCTCACGATGACCACGGTCAACAACAACTGCTAGCTGAACGCGCTCAGGACGGCCATAGTCGATGAGCGCATCAAGTGCTGCTCTGATAGTTCTTCCTGTCTGAAGAACATCGTCTACCAGCACAACGCTTGTACCTGTAATATCAAAATCGATATTAGTTGCGTGGAGAACCGGTGCGGTGTTTCTTCTAAAATCATCGCGATAAAAACTGATATCAAGTGAGCCAACTTTTGGCTTAAATCCGGTAAAACTCAAAATCTTGTCCGCAAGACGAGAAGCCAAAACCTCTCCACGGCGAATAATGCCCACCAGAGCAACGTTTTCAATTGAATCGTTATTCTCGACAATTTCGTGAGCAATTCGTGTAAGCATGCGGTCAAGGGACTGCTCATCCACAATGAGAGAGTGCGAACCTTCTTGAGCCATAGCGCCTCCAATAAAAAAGATACCTCACCTGACCAGGCACAAGGTATCCAAAAGGCAAAACTATGACTATGAGCCTTACGGGTATCTCGTACCACATTTAAAGACACACATATTGTACTCGTACAGACCCTAACTTTTGGTTAGGAATTTTAATTATCTCTTAAGGTGCTCGTAAGCTTCACAAACTTCATCCACGGGACCAAGCATGCGCTGCTTTCCCTTCTCAATCCAAATGGCGCGGTCGCAAATGCGCTGGACCAGATCAATAGAGTGAGAAACCAGAAGGACCGTAACATTATTAGAAGCAACCAGCTCTTTGATGCGGTTCTCGCACTTTTGCTGGAAAAGGAAGTCTCCCACCGAGAGCGTCTCATCAACAATGAGCAGGTCAGGCTCTGTAACGGTTGCAATTGCAAAGGCAATACGTGCCACCATACCAGAGGAGTAGTTCTTGAGTGGCATGTCCATAAAGCCCTCAAGCTCAGCAAACTCTACAATCTGGTCAAAGTGCGAGTCAATAAACTCCTTCTTGTAACCAAGAAGAGCGCCATTGAGGTAGATGTTCTCTTTAGCGGTCAGTTCCATGTCAAAGCCAGCACCAAGCTCAATAAGAGGGGCAATAGTACCTTTAACCTCACAAGTTCCCTTAGAAGGCTCAAGTACGCCCGCAATGATTTTGAGCATGGTAGACTTGCCAGAGCCGTTGGTGCCCACCAGGCCAAAAGCCTCGCCACGCTTTACTTCAAACGAGATGTCATCAAGAGCCTTGAACTCCTTAAAAGCTACCTCGCCGCGTGCAAAGGCAATAAAGTACTCTTTCAGCGAGTTGAACTGCTCAGAGGCAATGTTAAAGATCTCTGAAACGCCGTTTACCGCAACAACGGTCTCTGCGTTTTCAGATGGAAGAGGTGGGCGCATAAAGTCATCCTCACCTGCAACAACTACCCAGGCAGTAACCGTCTGAGGGTTGTTGTGTGTGTCAAATGCATCAATGTAGAGATGATAGCGACCAGGCTCTGGGAAGGTATATGTCCACGACGTATTAGGAATTGAATCACCAAATTGATGCTCTGTGGTATCCCAAAAACCCTCATCCCAACGGTCGTTCAAACTCCATACATAGTGGAATTTAAAGCCCTCAGGGTCTGCACCAATAATCTTAGGAGTAGCAGTTACAGTCTCTCCTGCACGAATCTCGTGCGTATCCAAGGAAACCTGAACTGACCAGCCTAATTCTTTATTTGGTGACTCAGACATACAACTCCTCTAATCAACTATTGCCTGAACAGTATAGCTGATTATGGCGAGAAACCCGACTTTTTAAGAGACTTCTCTACTTCTGTGGTGCCGCTGTGGTGGTACGAACAATAAGCTTTGGAGCAATTCTAATTGCTTCAGGCTCATACCCCGCCTCAGATGCACGTATTGCATGCTCAAGTGCCACACGACCGCGCTCTAGAAGATTAAAGCGTACGGTGGTCAGAGAGAAGTTTGGCAGATAGTCTTCAAGAGAGTCGTCAACACCAACAACGCTCACGTCTTCCGGTACGCTCAGTCCCACTTCTTCAAATGCCGCAATGATACCTAGCGCCATCTGGTCATTTGCTGCATAAACTGCAGTAAAATCACGAGTTTCTCGCAGTTTTTTACCAATTTCATAGCCACTATTGGCGGTCCAATCGCCAGCTAAAGGCTCAACAGTTTCTAGCCCATATTCAGACATGGCATCTCGCCAGCCCTTCTCGCGAAATTGCGAGTCAATAGAGTATGAAGGGCCTGCTACAAAACGGATCTTGCGATGACCAAGCTCATAGAGGTGATCAATGACAAGCTTTGAGCAGCCGTACTGATCTGAGTCAACGGTTGTGCAGTAAGGGTGCTCGTGCATGGTAAGAAGCACTGTTCCAAGGCCTGGCTGCGGCACAAATGATTCAAAGTCTGATGCCATAAGGCTCATGCTGATAATCATGCCGTCAACGGGAAGATTGGACATACGATGAGAAATATCCTGCAGGCACAAGCCGTCGTCGGAGCCTTTCTCAATCATCGTAATTGCATATTCATGCTCACGAGCTGCAGAAACAATGCCATCAAGCGTGGCTAAGTTACCAAACTCGCGAATGTCGTACAAGCAAAGTCCCACCGATTGATACGAGCCAGACCTCAGCGATCTACCTGCAAAGCTTGGTCTAAAGCCCATAGACTCCATTGCGGCCTGGACTTTTTCTCGCGTGGCCTTACTGACGTTCTGAGCGCCATTAGCAACACGAGAAACGGTCTGCTGAGAAACACCAGCAACCTGTGCAACATCAGCCATTGAAACAGAGCGCTTATTTGAGCTAGAACTATGCGAGCGAGTCACGAATTCCTCCGATTATCTGCTTGTTTACGTACTCATACTAACAGGCAGATTGACATAACGCGATAAAATTGCATATTTATCAGCAAATTAAACGCTCACGGTAAAAAAAGAACCGTTCGGCGAGAAGGACTTTTGACCTGCGCTCTAACCGTTTGCCCCCGCAAAAATACCACTGACTGAAAACTTAATAATTTCCTGTTAGTTCGTTATGAGTACGTTAACATAGTAAGGGTAATGCACTATGAGTGGTATCTCGGAGGTATCCGATGATTGATGTTCGACCTTTTGATAGTTTTGTTAACTCCCCTGCTGCGCTTACCTATACTATTCGCGGCGCTCATTCAGCAGTTAAATTGAGTAATTTTGGTGCAACCATTCTTGGTATTTCTGTACCAGATATCTATGGCACACAAGCAGATGTCGTTCTTGGCTATGGCTTGTTTGACTTGTATTTAGATAACCCAGCTTGTTTTGGCGCTTCCATTGGACCTTCTGCTAATCGAGCAGATAAAGCAGAAATTCCGCTTAATGGAGTTGTCTATCACCTTCCTAAAAACAACGGTCCAGACAATCAAAATAACCTGCACACTGATCTTGTTGCTGGTATCCATAAGCGCATTTGGCAGGTAGAAATCGATGAAGCGCATAATACGGTAACCTTTAGCATTGACCTGGTAGATGGAGAATATGGACTGCCAGGAAACCGTCATATTACTGCGGCCTATACGCTTGTTGAAGAAGCCGCGCAGTCAACGCTTAATCTTACGTATACCTGCACAACTGATGCTGCAACTTTTGTAAACATGACCAATCACGCGTACTTCAACCTCAATGGTCATGATTCTGGTGATGTTCTAGGCCACCAGCTTACAATCCAGGCAGATTCGTATCTGCCTCTACGAGAAGACTCGGTTTCCGCAGGAACCATCGATGCTGTTGCAGGAACTCCTTTTGATTTCCGCACACCTAAGACTATTGGCAAAGATCTTGACGCAGATAATGAGCAGCTCAAAATTGCTCGCGGTTATGATCACTGCTTTGCCATTAATAACTATGAAAATGGCCAGCTGCGCCCCGCTCTTCTCGCCACATCAGAAAGCGGACGCT
This sequence comes from uncultured Atopobium sp., assembly GCA_963552125.1. Taxonomy (GTDB): domain Bacteria; phylum Actinomycetota; class Coriobacteriia; order Coriobacteriales; family Atopobiaceae; genus Lancefieldella. The sequence goes on along the minus strand of CAUVJF010000025.1, from coordinate 5,247 downwards.
CACTAGAAATTCAAATTACCGCTCCTGGCGCCCATCTGTATACCGGCAACTGGATTGATGAGGCTCGCGCAAAAGACGGCGCTATTTACAAGCCTCACGCTGGTTTTGCATTTGAGAGCGAGTTTTATCCAGATTGTGCTCACCATGCAGAGTGGCCTCAGCCTATCTGCACGCCTGAGCAGCCTTACAGCTCGCAAATTGTTTATCGATTCTTTTAAGGTACCTGTAGCTTCACAGCAATAAAGGGAAAGGAACACCATGGCTCACACGTTTGACGAGAAAACCACAGCTCAGCTCAATCGCGCAAAAGAGCACTTTGAGCAAATGTTTGGAAAAGCTGACCGCTATCTTGCGGTACATGCGCCTGGTCGCTCCGAGATTGCAGGAAACCACACAGATCACGAGGGCGGTCATGTCATCGCTGGTGCCCTGGATGTTGCTATTGATGCAATTTGCGCCCCTAACAGCCTGGGCGTTATTCGTGTAGCCAGCGTGGGATATGATCCTTTTGAGGTTGACTACACAAATCTAGAGCCCACCGAAGCTGAGTATCTGAGCACTAAGGCTATTGTTCGTGGTATGGCAGCAAACCTGGTCAAACTTGGTTTTGAGCCATCCGGCTTTGACATGGCAGTAGTTAGCAATGTCCCTGGTGGTGGCGGACTTTCTTCCTCTGCTGCGTTTGAGGCTGCAGCCGGCCGTGCAATGGAAGCTCTCTGGGAAGGTGGCAGCGAGATTTCTGCTGTTAAACTTGCCCAAATGAGCCAGAACACAGAAAACGTTTACTTTGGTAAGCCGTGCGGTCTTATGGACCAGCTGGCTGTTTGCCTTGGCGGCCTTGCTTTCATGAACTTTGAAGACCCCGCAGAGCCCAAAGCAGAAAAGCTTGACCTCAACTTTGAGGATTATGGCTACGCTCTCTGCCTTGTTGATGTTGGCTGCGACCACGTTGCCTTCACAGATGAATACGCGGCGGTCCCTGTTGAGATGCAAAAAGTTGCAGCAGCTTTTGGTAAGACTCGCCTTTCTGAGGTTCCGGTTGAAGACTTCCAGGCTCGCGTTAATGAGCTGCGAGAAGAGCTTGGAGACCGTGCCCTTCTCCGTGCTATCCACTACTGGTACGAGAATGACCTGGTAGACAAGAGATGGGCAGACCTTCAGAATTCCGATATTGAGTCCTTTATTGCGCTCACCAACGCTTCTGGCGCAAGCTCCGGCATGTACCTGCAGAACGTTTCTACTTCTGGCTCGTATCAGCCAGCTATGCTTGCCCTCGGTTTGGCCGAAAGCATCTTAAAAGGTTCTGGCGCCGTTCGCATTCACGGTGGCGGTTTTGGTGGCTCTATCCAGTGCTTTGTTCCTCTCGCCCTAGTCGAGACCTTCATTGCACAGATGAACCAGTGGTTTGGCGAAGGCGCCTGCCGCCACTACGCCATCTCTGACCAGGGAGCTTGTGCACAATGGCTGTAGCAGACAATGAAAGCGCGCTTTGCATTCAGCAGCTTGTCGCGTATGCATGCGAGCACGGACTTATTCAAACTGAGGATTTGACCTGGTGCTATAACGCGCTGTTGGACATGCTTTCGTACGAGGGGCCCGCTCCCGTTAAGCCTTGGGAGAAGATTGACCTGGAGTCGTTTGATCTTGACCAGACACTTGCCGAGCTTGCTCGCTTGGCTGTTGCTCACGGTCTGGCCGAGAACACTCAGAGCGGCGAAGATTCTTTTGCCATGCGCGTCATGGGCCTTCTGCTGCCAAAGCCTTCCGAGGTGGCGCTCCATTTCAATGAGCTGTACGTTGCCGAGGGACCTCGCGCCGCAACTGACTGGTTCTACACGCTCTGCTGTGATGCTGGCTATGTCAGAAGAAGCGCCATTGCCAGAAACATTACCTGGACTACGCCAACTACCTGGGGAGACCTTGAGATCACCATCAACCTCTCCAAGCCAGAAAAAGACCCTCGTGAGATTGCAGCAGCTAAAACAGCTCAAAACACTTCTGGCGAGAAGTACCCCGCATGCCAACTCTGCCTGGATAACGAGGGCTACTCCGGACGCGGCGCTTCGTCTGGCGCGGGTGCTCATCCTGCTAGGCAAAACCTGCGCATCATCCCCATTGAACTCAATCAGCATCGTTGGGGATTCCAGTACAGTCCATACGCGTACTTCAATGAGCATTGCATTGCTATGAACTCGGATCACATTCCTATGCACATTGATCACGAGGCGCTCGTCAATCTCTTTGACTTTGTGGATAGATTCCCCCACTACTTTATTGGCTCTAATGCCGACCTGCCTATTGTGGGTGGATCGATCCTCTCGCACGATCACTACCAGGGCGGATGTTACGAGTTCCCTATGATGCGCGCGGAAGTTGCGGAAGAGTTTGAACTCAGGCAGTTCCCCGAGGTAGCGGGCGCGATCCTCAAGTGGCCGCTCTCTGTTCTCCGCCTCTCCTCCACCAGTCGAGAAGAAGCGCTCAAAGCAGCGGAATTTATCATCACTGCATGGCGCTCCTATACCGACGAATCCGTCTCTGTTTATGCAGAAACTAACGGCGAGCCCCACAACACGGTTACCCCTGTTGTTCGCAAGCTGGAAGATGGCATCTACGAGGTCTTCCTTGCATTGCGCTGCAACATTACCAGCGAAAAACATCCGCTTGGCATCTTCCATCCACATGCCGAGTATCACCACATCAAGAAAGAGAATATCGGCCTCATCGAGGTTATGGGCCTTGCCGTACTTCCTCCTCGCCTTGTGCCAGAACTCAACAAAGTTCAGTCAGTTATGGAGCAGTGCCTGGCAAATGACAAGAAAGCCAATGCCGTCTACGGTCAGTTGACCACGGACTCTACTACAATCTCCCACGCCGACTGGGCGCGCCAGATTTACGCCAAGTTGCTTGAACAGGGTGACGGATCCAGCAAGGGCAACGCTTCCCTCTCGTCCGAACAGCTCAAAAAGTATATCTATGACGAGGTTGGTATTGTCTTCTCGCACGTCCTTGAAGACGCCGGTGTATTCAAATGGGACGAAGAAGGACGAGCCGCGCAACATCGCTTCCTTGAGAGTCTGTAGTTACTGCTATCCGAAGGTTCACACGCAGCTTACAACGAACCGCACGTCACAATCGCATAAATCACCCAGCAAGAGGGCCGAGAAGATCGGTCCTCTTGTTTTTTACCGCCAAACCAGCAGCCTGCGACAGTTAAAAAACGTATAAGCACCGTAGAGACGGATATTCTGTTGGATGTGGAATCTGGTTAACTCTTCTAGCACACCTATGTCGGATAATCTGTCGGAAATAGCTCCGTTCAATGCTCTGACCACACCTATAACTGATAATCTGCATGTATCGAGAAACCCAAGCACACCAAAGTCAAATAATCTGTCGATAGTTAACATATTTTCTGTCATAGGTGTGTTATTTCTCTCTAAATCTGCAGAATATCAGCCTTAGGTGTGCTTTTCTCGCCAATTTTTGCAGATTATCTGTCATAGGTGTGGTGCGAAAATCATAAAAGGACATATGTCCGAAGAGATACCTTAGTTTACCAGCTGCTTTGTAATTTCCCCGTAAAGCCACTTTTCCTTAACGTGCAGGCACCGTTTTTTTTCCGAAAAAAGAGGCGTCTACGTAAGTAGACGCCTCGAAACTTGCACGTAGTAGTGGACTACTTCTTCTGGACGTACTTCAAGCAGTCAAGGGTAACTGCAGTCAGGATAATGACGCCCGAGAAGACAAACTGAAGGTTGGTGTCGATACCAAGAATGGTCAGTGCGTAAGTCAGTGCGGTGAAGATAAGAACACCCACGGTAACGCCGGAGATCTTACCAATACCACCGGTGAAGGAGACGCCACCAACAACGCAGGCTGCGATTGCATCCATGTCCCAACCCTGGCCGTAAGCTGCGGAACCAGAGCCGACCATACGCATGCACTCGAGCCATGAACCAAATCCGTAGAGGATACCAGCCATAACAAAAGCGCCAACCATAACTCTAAAGACAGAGATACCGGAAACAGCTGCTGCCTCGGGGTTTCCACCTACTGCGTAGAGGTTCTTACCAAAGGTGGTCTTGTTCCAGATGAACCAAACAATAGCGATAGCTGCGATTGCCCACAAAATAATTGATGGGAATTTTCCAATTCGTGGAATGACCATGTCTGGGATAGATGGCTCGATAGCACCAAACGAAACACCCTTTGTTGCATAGGTAACAATACCAAAGATAATCAGCATGTTAGCCATGGTCGAGATGAATGGATGCATCTTAAACTTAGCAGTAAAGAAGCCAGCGATACTGGTAAAGCAGGTGCAGAGAACAATACAGGTAACCAAAGCCATGATGATTCTGACAGGAATTGGAATACCAGTAAGGTCAAACGTGATGCCAAAGACCTGACCAGTATTGATGCCCTGGTGCATGATGATGGTTGAAGCGGTCATGCCCATACCAACCATACGACCAATGGAAAGGTCAGTACCAGTAAGCAGAATCAATCCAGCGACACCAAGAGCCAAGAACATTCGAGGCGATGCCTGCTGAAGAATGTTGATGACGTTGGAGTATGTCAGGAGCTGAGTGCCCTTGACTGCTGGGGTAATGATACAAAGGGCAATAAATACCAGGAGAATAACAATGTACAGGCCGTTCTGAAGCAAGAATGAACGAGTGTTAAAAGTGTACTTGTAGTTCTCCCACTTCTGGGCCTGTGACTCAAGTGGAGTGAACTTAGACATCCTGAGAAGGTCGATGAGGTGATACTCATGACTAAACGCATTATGAGCACGGTCTTTGATGCGCTGAAGATCTTTCTGATAGTTGACCTTTGCATCAAACTGACGGTTCTTATAGACGTACTTCTCGTCTTTGATTTCATGAGCGTCAGAAGTCTTGCTGACGGCCTCTTCATGCTCCTTCTTAAGGCGCGCAAGAGCAGCGGCGTAGTTCTGCTTAGCCTGCTCCTTCTCAAGAGCACAGCTAGCCTTTACAGGCTCCAGGTACTCGTTCTTGTAGTGCTCCTTAAGATAAGCCTCGGCCTCTGCAATAAGCTTGGAGACCTGAGCGCTGTTCTCGGACTCAACCTTCTTTGCAAGCTCCAGCTCAGCCTTGTAGCCCTCAATAAGCGTGTTGCGCTCTTCAGCGGAGATAGACTTATCGCGCTTTGTTGACTCAATAGCGCTTAGTGTTGAAATTACTTTGTTGGTACCATTTGCGCGAAGCTCATCAATCTGAGCCT
>CAUVJF010000024.1:0-18481 GCA_963552125.1 uncultured Atopobium sp. | reverse complement strand
TTGAGAAGACCCAGAAGTTTCTGGACAAGCATGGTCATCTGGCAATTTTCTTAGGTCGCTTCTTCCCCTTTATCCGTACGTTCGTGCCTTTTATTGCGGGTATGGGCGGTATGCACTGGCACAACTTTGGCATTTATAACATCTTGGGTGGTCTAACCTGGTCCACGATGTTTGTACTTCTCGGCTATTTCTTTGGTGGCATTCCTGTAGTTCAGGAGCACTTTGAGCTGCTGATTGTGGGTATTGTTGCCGTTTCAATTATTCCAACAGTTGTTGGCCTTATCCGTGGCCGTATGAGCAAGGGCGAGAAAAACAACGAAGAAGCCACAGATACAAACGAAGACGAGGCTTAGTAACAAGCTTTCGCACTTCTCGTAATTTGATGATAGAAATCCCGTTAGGAACGACTTGGCCTGACGGGATTATTTTTACTCTTTGGAGAGCTGATACGTATCAGTAAAGGTGACGGTCTGACCGTTTTCCGTGTGGGTGGAAATAAGCTGAGCCACAACGCTTCTGTTGGCAATATCAAACGTGACCTTCAATTGTGGCTTCTGAGGTGTGGCGAGAGCCGCATTAGAAGCAGAATGAGCATCCAGGTTTGCATTGGTTACATCGACCGTTCCAGAAACTTGGATTTGATCTCCGATAGTTCCTGAAGTTGCAAGGGAGACAGAAGCATTTTTGAACTCAGTATCACCGGGATACCAGCGGTACGAGGTGCTGAGTGCTCCATGGTTGTGCACAACACCCTCTGCGGTTGCCGTAAGCACGAGCTGATCGCGAGAAAAACCTGCAGCTGATACGGTCAACGTTAAAGGATTGGTTCGACCGGCATAGCAAGGGCTTCCGCTGCTTGCTTCGCAGCTGACAAAGGTACCCTTCCACGTTCCTACGAGCCCGCTGTAGTCGTACTTAAGTCCCGCCGAAGGGTTGACGGTGTCTAGCGTCCAAGTTCCCGTAGAGGCATCAAAGGTAAATGAGGCGGTAATTTCGCAGGTGAGCGAACCAAAGAATGTTGGTGAAACACCCGACATTCTTACCCAGCAGGTTTGCTGTTCACGGTCAAAGCCCGCATCAAGAACAGTGAAGGTTGCGCCAGAGAACTGCGAGCCATAAGAAATAGCTTCGTTAGGATTTTTCTCATCAAGTTTTGCTAGCACATCGCCAATAGCGTCAAGGACTTTTGTGGTGGAAACGCCCGAAGTTGCCTGGTAGGTAACAGATTGTGATTCTTCGTCACCAATGGCGTTCCAGCCCTGGGTATTTGCGTATCCAAGTTTGGTCATCTTTGTAGCAGCAATTGCATTACCTGTATAGGTAAGGCGTACTACAGAGTTGGCGTAGCCCGTCGCACCAAACTGCGCGGCATCACTTGAGATTGCCGTGGTACTTCTGGTGCGAGAAACAACTTCAATGCCCGTAAGGAGTAAGGACTCATCAGCATCATATTTACCAGGAGTCCAGGCTGGTGCCTCAACGCGTGTGCGCGCATCAGCAATAACAGTATCAGTTGAAGGAACGTTGCTCACGCGAATAAAGAACACGATAACTGCAGATAAAAGAGCAAGACTTAAAAGCGCAAGAATGCCAGAAAGCAGGCTGTAGCGGCGTACAAACCTAAATAGCGCACGACGCCTGCTGCGAAGATAGCTTGAGAACGTATCAGCAACATCTTTTATAGATGTTGCGTCATCGTCAGAGGTTGCATCACCTGCGCTATCAAAGCTTTTAGCAGGAGATTCCGTAGCTTCAGCCTCTGCATGTTCGTGAGTGCTCTCTTCAAGCTCTTTGAGGCGAGCTTCTACAGCAGAAAGGTCCTGTGTTAGAGCAGCATCGTTTACGATTTTCTCCAGGTCAGTGGTGCTATCTGCATCGTTTTCAGGAGAGCTCTCATCCGAAGCCAGAGCAGCCTCGTCTTCGTCTAGACCAGGAAAGATGGGGCTGACAATTTCCATGATGTAGTCTTCATCAGCAGCGGCCATATCGGCAGCAATAGGGTCGGTGACCTCTTCAAGCTCGTCGGTCTTCTCGCCAGCGGTGTCAACTGCCTCAGCAGCCTGGGCATCAAGGGTCTTCTGATCAGAAGAGGTGACCTCTGCAGCAGGCGTGTTATCTGGTTGTGAAGTTTTGTTCTTAGAAGTCATAGCGCCTCATTACCGTCTAAACCTGCTGTAATTTTCTCACAATTATGTAACTTGTGTACCCTCATCCTGTGCAGATAGGGAGGTATCGGTTTAAAAACCGCCTAGTGGTGGTACACTTCTTTAGTTGAATTCTCACCTCGCAAGCAGCTTTGCAACAGTTTGGCCGCATGTCAATGAGTCAAGCGCGCACGAGGCACTTATCTTAGGAGCAAGAATGCGTGACAAGCTAGAAAAAATCGTCGAGGCTTATGCTGAGCTTGAGCAAAAGCTTGCAGATCCAGCTGTTGTCTCTGATCCAAAAGAGTATGCTCGCGTGGCAAAAGAGCACTCTAATCAGGCAGATTTGGTTGCTCACGCCAACAAGTACATCACTGCCCTTGATGACATCGAGGCTGCAAAAGAGCTTCTCAACGCTACTTCTGATCCAGAAGAAAAAGAGATGCTGCAGGAAGACATTGCTGCTAATGAAGAGATGCTCCCTCAGCTTGAGGATGAGATCAAGGTCATGCTGATTCCAGGCGATCCAAATGACGAGAAGGACACTATCGTTGAGATTCGCGCTGGTGTTGGCGGCGATGAGGCGGCAATCTTTGCAGGCGACCTCTTCAAGATGTATGAGCGCTTTGCTGAGGCTCGTGGTTGGAAGACAGAGATTCTGTCCAGCTCTCCTTCCGAGGCAGGCGGCTTTAAGACTATTGAGTTCAAGGTCACAGGCGATAAGGTCTATTCAGTTATGAAGTATGAGTCCGGCGTTCACCGTGTTCAGCGCGTTCCTAAGACTGAGTCTCAGGGCCGCATTCAGACCTCTACCGCAACTGTTGCAGTACTCCCAGAGGCTGATGAGATTGATATTCAGATAAACCAGGAAGACCTGCGTATTGATACCTACTGCGCATCTGGCCCTGGCGGTCAGTGCGTTAACACCACCTATTCCGCAGTTCGTATTACTCACCTGCCAACAAATACCGTTGTTCAGTCTCAGGACCAGCGTTCTCAGATTCAGAACCGCGAGGTCTGCATGCAGATGCTTCGTGCCCGTCTTTACGAGATGGAGCTTGAGCGTCAGCAGGCCGAGCAGGGCGCAGAGCGTCTTTCCCAGATTGGTCATGGCGCACGTTCCGAGAAGATCCGCACATACAACCAGCCACAGGACCGCGTAACCGACCACCGCGTTGGCTTTAACGGTACCTACAACGGCGTTCTTCTTGGCGATACGCTGCCATCCGTTATTGAGGCTCTTGCTGCAGCAGAGCGTGCCGAGAAACTCGCTCAGGCTGTCTAAGGTGCAAACTTCATGACAGATGAAGTTTGGACAATCCAGAAAATCTTGACGTGGACTACTCAGCACCTGGAAAAGAAGGGTGATGAGCATCCACGTCTTTCTGCAGAATGGCTCCTGTCCGCAGTGACAGGCCTTTCTCGCGTGCAGCTCTACACTAACTTTGACAAGCCGCTTTCCACGGACGAGCGCGCTCGTATGCGTGAGGCAATTAAGCGCCGCGCAGAGGGCGAGCCGCTTCAGTACGTGACGGGCGAGATGCCCTTTAGGCACCTGGTACTTACGTGCGAGCCAGGCGTGCTTATTCCACGACCAGAGACAGAAGTGCTGGTAGACGTTGCGCTCGAAGGCGTTGATGCAGCAACTCCAAACGCCGACGGAGAAGTGCGCGTGCTTGAGGTTGGCGTAGGAACGGGCTGCATATCGCTCTCTATTGCCACTGAGCGCCCACAGACACGCGTCTACGCCACGGACCTTTCTCCTAAGGCAATTGCGCTGGCAACTCGCAACAGAGACGCCTTGGACCTCCAGGAGCGTGTAGAGCTCATTGAGTGCGACCTGGTAGAAGGCGTGCCTGCAGAGCTTGCACAGTCCTTCTCGGTATTGGTGTCTAATCCGCCTTACATTCCTACAAGCGTGCTTGAGCGGGAAGTTCCTGCTGAGGTCAAAGGCTTTGAGCCTGAGCTAGCGCTTGACGGGGGAGAGGACGGTTTGGACATCTACAGGAGGTTGCTTGAGGCGGCTCCTCGTATGCTTCTACCTGGAGGAATGCTTTGTGTTGAGCTCTATGAGGGGCACCTGGATAAGGCAGCACACCTTGCCGAGCAGCAGGGAGTGTGGGAGTCCGTTGAGGTCAAAGAGGATCTGACGCATAGGCCGCGCATTCTTGTGGCGTACCTAGCAAAGTAGCGCTTCAGCCGTCTGGCGAGAAAAACTGTGTAACGCATAACACCGCGCAGCACACAACGCCGCGTAGCACACAACAATGAGTCGAGGGTTTTTATGGGCGAATACATCAAAGTTGATCAGATGAATCCGGATACATCTGTAGTTTCTTTAGCAGTTGAGGTGGCGCGTCGTGGCGGCGTGCTTATCATGCCTACCGATTCTGTCTATGGCATTGGCGCAGCTGCAACTCCTCAAAACCCTGGTCATAAGCGTATTTTTGAGATTAAACAGCGTCCCTCAACGCAGACGCTTCCATGGCTTGTGGGCAGTAAATCTGATTTGCAGAAGTACGCTCACATTACGCACAGCTGGGCAAATAAGCTGGTAGGAGCATATTGGCCAGGAGCTCTTACGCTGGTGGTTACCGCATCAGAGAACGTTCCTGATGAGTACGTTTTGCCAGACAACAGAACCATTGCACTCCGTATGCCCAACTCACCTCTGGTGTGTCAGATTGCACAGCAGCTTGGATGCCCTTTGGCTACTACCAGCGCCAACACGCACGGAGCTCCTTCTGCAGTTGATGGATGTGGCCTTGAAGCGGGCCTTATTGAGCAGGCAGACTTGACGCTTGATGGAGGTCCGGCGCCTCTTGCTATTGCGTCGACTATTGTCGACTGCACGGGTGATGAGCCGCGCATTTTGCGCGAAGGCGCCATCACAACCGAGGATATTCTCGCCACTGCGGGATTTGCAAAATAGATAAAAAATCCTATCCCTTTTATGTGTTTTGGCTGCAGCTTTTGCCTGCATGCGGTACTCTCTATAGGAGTGAATTTTCTGAGGAGGATACGTATGCGTATTGCAGTTGGTTCCGATCACGCTGGCTTTATCCAGAAAGATCCTATCATTGAGCACATTAAGTCGCTTGGTCACGAGGTTTTGGACTTTGGTCCTGCAAACGACGATCGTGTTGATTACCCTGATTTTGCAGATAAGGTTGCTCGCGCAGTCGCAGCAGGCAAGGCAGATCGCGGTGTTCTGATTTGTGGCACCGGCATTGGCATTGCCATGACCGCTGATAAAGTCCCTGGTATTCGCGCTACTCCTGTTCAGACTGTTCAGTTTGCAGAGCTTGCTCGCGAGCACAATAACGCAAACGTCATTGGTCTATCTGGCCGATTCACTGATCTTGCTGTTAACGAGGCTATTGTGGACACCTTCCTGAGCACCGAGTTTGCAGGTGGCCGCCACACTGGACGTGTCGAGAAGATCATGCGTGAAGATGACCCTAACTTTAAGGGTGTTGACGCTGAGTAAGTAAGCGGCACGTAAACAGTGCTGCATAAGTAATACATACGCAAACCTGCAGGGAATGTAGAGGCTAGGTTATAGTTGCTCGCATTCAAATAAAGCGCAGGTTAAGCTCTTGGAGGGAGCATTATGGCAGATTATGATGAGTCCAGACTTACGGTTGTTGACCACCCACTAGTTCAGCACAAGCTTCACATTCTTCGCGACAAGACAACCACCACCAAGCAGTTCCGTGAGCTTGTTAACGAGCTTGCAATTCTTGAGAGCTACGAGGCAATGCGTGACTTCCCACTTGAGGACGTCGAGGTAGAGACTCCTCTTGAGACCATGACTGCTAAGCGCATTGCTGGTAAGAAGGTTGCTATTATTCCAATTCTTCGCGCTGGCCTTGGTATGGTTGACGGCATTCTTGAGCTGGTTCCTTCTGCTCGCGTTGGTCATGTTGGAATGTATCGTGATCCAGAGACCCACCTTCCTCATCAGTACTACTGCAAGTTCCCTGCAGATATTGAGAACCGTACCTGCCTGGTTGTTGACCCAATGCTAGCAACCGGCGGCTCTCTAACTGCTGCTATTCAGTTCCTGCGTGAGGCTGGCGTCAAGGATATTCGTTGCTTGACCATTGTTTCTTGCCCTGAGGGCGTCAAGGCAACTCTGGACTTTGACCCAGATGTACGCCTCTATACGTGCACCGTTGACCGTCAGCTGAGCCCAAATGCTTACATTCTCCCAGGCCTTGGCGACGCGGGCGACCGTATTTACGGCACTAAGTAATCGATTCGATTTAATTTGTTGGACAGAACTCACGTTTACCTATCGGTAAGCGTGAGTTCTTTTATTGAGAAGATTCTGTAATTTTTATATTTATACAGGTAGATTAGATATATCTGACTGTGGCTAAAACACTTTAGTCAATCACCGATTTTTAATTGTGTAATTCTAGTAACAATTAGATAATATATAAAAATTAAATAAAATTTTAAATTCGATAGCTTGTTTCTCGTGCTAATGGAGATACATCAAATCCTTTGGGGAGGGTGACAATATGACTCCTAATGTGCCGCGCATAGTCCAACCATCTCAGTGGCTTGAGATGGTTGGTATGGGGACCCTTCAGGATTATCAAGATTGCTTTTCTCGTGAGATGGATATTCCAATCCACCTACTCGATAGAAATGGAAAATCACTTTTAATACCGTCAAAGAAATTATTTTTTTGCGACTTTGTTGAGATGAGTAGTCATCATAAATGTAGTGGTGTAAACAGAATAGATGTCAAGGAAGTTGCCAGCTGGTTTGATAAAACTCACAGCTTTGAACCATTAGTAAAGTGCTGTGATTATGGTATTGCAAGCTTTCTAGCCCCGATTTATTTCAATGGCGAATTGATCGCGTTTTGGCATTGTTCTGGATTTACATTTGATGATTCTCCGCATTCTAAACAACTAAATCTAAAATTTGATTTACCTATTCTGAGTCATGAAGATTTTTCAAGAGCTATTAATAGCCTGACAATCGTCTGCCGACTACTGGACATCCATTTTGAATGCGGTGTGATTTCAGAAGAGCCTATGGGACCCAAGTGTAATCCAATATCAGATTTATTAACTCAACGAGAAAATGAAGTTGCAACACTAGTGTGCTCGGGAATGTCAAATGCACAAATTGCAAACAGGCTGTTTGTAAGTGAAAAGACAGTAAAAACCCATCTAAGTAATATCTTTTCGAAGTTGGGTTTGAAAAATCGAGTTCAACTTATTTGCGAATTCGCTCCTGCAGCACTAGATTCATAGTAAAAATAGGGGTTCTGTAATGTATAGACCACGAGTTCTGTTTGTGTGTACGGACGAAGAAATCAGAGAAAGCTTTAAACAAGAGCTTATTTCATTCGGTTACGAAACTATTCTTTGTTATCGAGGAGAAGAAGCGCTAAGAATTATTGACGATCAAGTTGTGGACGTATTGATTTTTTCTGTCGAACTTCAGGATATGAATGGATTTGAGGCTTGTCGTTTAGTTCGTCAGAAATTTGATTTCCTTGCTTGTCCTGTTGTTATTCATGGACCACAAGATTCTGATCAATTAAGACTTGCAGCATTTAGAGCTGGCGCGAATATTTTTATGTTTGCACCAATAAAGTTCGATAGGCTTCATTACGTTCTTTCGCTTCTCGTTAATGGCCGCCGCAGGTACAAGAGGAGTCTCCCTGCGGAGGAATTTTTAAGAATAGTCGATAGAGAATACTGTGCAGGAAAAGAAATAGAAGATTGCATTACTACTGATACTGGCAGCATCAGCAAATCGGATATTTTACGTTGGACAAATGTTCTTGCAAAGGAAAGCGGTCTTTCTAAAGAACAGCAATCAATTGCGCATGAAATGATTAATTACACACTTGATTTACTTACAACATACGGTTCTATAAAAAATGTCCTTACATACCTTAATGAGTTATGGGCTGGGACTAGTATTTGGTTTGAATTTAAAAAATTGTTTGAATTTAGCACTGGAAACTTACGTCTTGATACTGTGGACGTTCATACAACGGACGGCATAACGGGCCTCGTCCTACTATTGTGCGTTAATTTGTTATCAGGAAAAACTCCAGCAGAAGCAATTTCTTCACTCTATGAGATTGAAGAAATTAATGTCGATGAAGTTGAGGTCCTCAATCGAGTTATATCTGCAGATTCGTTTATGAATCAAATTTTTAATCAGCTTGAGTAACTAAAATGGGGTATCGCTTCCGACATAACATTTGATTTTTTTATCAGTTAGGACTTTTTTGAGCTTTGCTAGAGTATGCGAAGATGTGGGCTGAGTGTTCTTGAACTTATAATCTAGGCCTAGCTCTTCCCACTTGGAAACACCTAGGCGATGGAACGGTAAGATATTGAACTCATCTAGACCAATGTCGTTCATGAAGTCAGCAACTTTGGCAAAATTTTCTTCAGAATCATTAAAACTTGGAATAATAGGAGCTCTTAAGATAAGTCGCGTTTTGCTTCCTGAATTCGCAAAAGCACGAATGTTATTAAGAATACGCTCGTTCCCAATCCCTGTGTATGCTTTATGGAGCTCAGAATCCATACACTTTAAATCATTAAAAGCAAAATCCATGTAACGCATTATCCTCAAATACACAGCAGTGTCAGCAAGAGCTTCTGTTTCGATAGCTTTATGGATATACAATTCCTCACAACATTTAAGAACAGATTCAAGAAATTCAGGTTGAAACATAGGGTCACCTCCAGAAAAAGTTACGCCTCCTTTTCCTGACCAGTAGTGACGGTCTCTTTCGAGAATATACATAATCTCGCTAACGGTGTACTCTTTCGAAATATTAACGAGTGCATCGTTTAAGCAAGCATTAACACATTCTAGTGATTGGCAGTTGTGGCACAGTTGCCAATCAAAAATCATCGGATGATTTTTATCTTGAGAATTGTTGCGCACCGCTCCATAAGGACAAGCTTGGATGCATCGGACGCAGGCTTTATCTTTGGAATTGATACATTTCGATCCGAAAAAAAGCTTTCCTTGTTGATTGAGAAAACTTTCAGGATTACAGCACCATGCACAGCGTAAAGGGCATCCGGACATAAAAATGAGAGTCCTACATCCTGGACCGTCATGGACGCTAAATGATTGAATATCAAAAATGCGACCCTTTAGTTCGCTGCAGCCCTGATTTAAGGGGGCAGAAAGACTTCTTCTCATTAGAACCTCCCCGGAAACCCTTTTGACTATCAGTAGAATTATCGAAATAAATTTATATAAATATGTACAGCTAGAGTCCTATTTAGATGCTTATTTTGAAGTTAGGAGCTAAGACTTTTGTACTAGGAAGTTCTGTAGTCTGATTTTTGTAAAGAAAGATACAACTTTTTATTAGGAATTTCGCCTGATGTAAATCAAGACCTCTTCTTTAAAAATCATTTTAACGGCAGGCTAAAGGGGCTTGCCAAGAATGTTTTAAGGGAGGCTTGGAGATGGCAACACTTCAACCGATGAAGCTGAGCGAGGTTCTTGCTGAGCGCGGTCTTTCCCTTGAGAGCCACGCAAACGGAGAAGCACCAGCTGAAATCACCGATCGAGAGATCAAGAGGGAGCCAACCCCACGAGCTAACTACCTCCGCGATATCTACTTCGACACACTCTCTTCGCTGGACATCCAGGAGTCCTATTGGTACTCCCGTGCAGCTATGGAGCATGAGGGCGAAGTTCCTATCATGCGTCGTGGTTATGCTCTAAAAAGCGTATTTGAACATTTGGATACGCCAATTTGGCCACACGAGCAGCTTGTTGGAGCAAAGGCAGGATTTTACCGCGGTTCTGCTCCACTGCCATGGCTGACAGAGAGCTTCTTTATGGATAAGGATTCTGACCTGTATAAGGCTGCCCTAGATACAGGCGCAGAGTCCAGCGCAGAGGTCTCTCATTTTGGCGCGGGTGGAGGAAATGTAACAAAGAGCTTTGGAAATGTTGTTTCTGTCGGCGGAAAGTACGGAGTTCGTCTTGAAAACGTACCAGCGATGCATCGTCTCGCATATGCATGGGCAGGCAAGTCTGTAGAGGACGTCGCCCGCAAATATGAGCAGATGGTACCTGAGTACAAAATTAAAGAAAACATCATGAAGTCTGTCGTCAGTAATTTTGACTCCGGCTTTACCATTCCTCAGGGACGCGAAGTTATGAATTACTACTTCGTCCTGGAGCATGGCTTTGATGAACTAATTGAGATTTGCAAAAAACGTGCAGGTGAAGTAGCTGGCGAGCCTGGCGGCGACGGAATCTCTGGCATGGATAGGCTGTATTACTACACCTCCATGGGTCTTTTGGTTCAAGGTCTTTCAAAGTGGTTCGAAAATTATGGCCGCGAAGCTGATCGATTAATTTCTATCACAAATGATGAGAATGAAATCGTGGAACTTGCGGAGATTTCTGAGCGTCTTCATCGCTTGGCTCACGAGAAGCCTAAGACATTTAAGGATGCTTTCCAGACTATTTATCTCCTGCATCTAGCTGAACTCAACGAAGATGCAATGTCAGGTCTTTCACCAGGACGCATTGGTCAAGTTCTCTATCCTTATTTCGAGCAGGATATTGAGAATGGAACCATTACTGAGAAAGAAGTTGAGGAGTGGCAAGAGCTTTATCGTGTCAAGATGACCTGCATTGATGCATTTGCATGCACAGGTGTTGTTGGTGGCGTTCTATCTGGCAATACATTTAATAATGTTTGTATTGGTGGCGTAGATCGCGATGGTAAATCTGCCGCTAATCGTCTTGAAATGATTATGCTTGATGCTGGCATTAATTGCCAGACCACTCAGCCAACGCTCTCTTTGCTCTATGATGAGTCTGCTCCAGAAGAATTCATTATGAAATGCATGGAGTGCGTAAAGACAGGTGCTGGTTATCCTGCAATCATGAACAACCGTATTGCAATGGAGTTTTTAATTAATCAGTACGGTCATGAAGGCATGACGGTTCAGGAAGCACGTGCTTGGTCAGTTGGTGGTTGCCTTGAAACTTCTCCTGGCACATGGATGCCTCTGCATCTCAATGGAAAACTACACTGGATTCCTGGCGGATCTGCTCAGCCTACGTCTGTTGGTATTCACTTCATTAACAATCCTAAGATTCTTGAGCTTGTTTTGAATAATGGCTTTGATAAGCGTACGGGACTGCAGGTCTTCCCACCGCACGACAAGTCTTTTGAAACATTTGAGGAACTTGATGGACAGTTTAAGGCCTATTACCAGAAGGCTTGCGAAGTATTGAACAAGTGCATGAATATTCAGCATGATGTATGGCGCAAGTTCACCCCATCTATGGTTAACTCACTTCTCAAACCAAATTGTCTTGAAAAGGGTCTTGGTATTGCTCAAAAGGGCTATCGTTACAACTCCACATTTAATATTGAGTGCTGTGGAACCTGTAACCAAATTAACTCTATGGCAGCAATTAAAAAGCTGGTATACGAAGACAAGAAATATACGCTTGACCAGCTTAAGGACGCTCTTGACAATAACTTTGGATATAAGACTTCAAAGGAAGTCGGTTCTGAATCTCTGAAGGATCAAGAGAAGCGTGCTGACGATGACGGACGTTATGATGAGATCCACGCAGATTGCCTAAGGGCGCCAAAATATGGAAATGATGATCCATATGTTGACCAAATGCTCTATGACTGGGAGCAGTGGTTCTGCAATGACTTGCCAGCAACAATAGAGAATCTATATGGTGAGCCATATTATGTCTGCCAGATGTCTGTTTCCACGCATGGTCCAGAGGGTGCTGTTACTGCTGCAACAGCAGATGGTCGACTCCAAGGAACTACGTTCGCAGACGCTTCAATGTCCGCCTATCCAGGCACTGATACTCATGGACAGTATGCGCTCTTTGAGTCTGCAACTGGTTGGGATCACTCAATGTCTCAGAACAGTCAGATGAATCTTAAACTTCACCCAAGTGCTGCAAGAGGTATTGAGGGATCTAGAAAGCTGATGGACCTCACCAGGGCATATATGCGTAAAGGTGGCTTCCACATCCAATACAACATTATTGACTCCCGAGTTCTTAAAAAGGCACAAGCCAATCCAGAGAACTATCGCACGCTTCTTATTCGTGTGGCAGGCTTTACGCAGTATTGGGTGGAAATTGGTAAGCCAATCCAGGATGAGGTTATTGCTCGTACAGAGTATGAATCCATCTAACTTCGAGTGCTTGAAAGGAGACTCTAATGTGCAAGTATCGTGACTGCGATTTTTATATTCCCATCGATGTTGTTAAGGGCATCGACCATGCTCATGGTGACGTTGTTGTAATGGGCGATGATGAGATTGATGATGCCGAATTTGTACCAGCCCACAAGTGCAAGTTTTGCTCACACTATCAGGCATCTGAAAAAAATATGGGAATTTGTAGCGGTTTTGAAACTGAGTATTGGGCGTTTGCCGAGAATGGAGCTTGCAATTGCGAGGCATTCGAAATGGCAGCAGAGGCCATTAAGGCTTAAACCATACTAACCATCCTTCTCAGGAAGGCGCCTCGGATTCTCGGGGATACCGAGGCGCCTTATTAATTGCAAATGATTGGGGGCATCTTATGAAAGATGCTAAGTCGACCTCTCGAAAGGTAGTATTAGCAGCCTTCCTTGCTTGCTTCTGTTTATTTGGTTTCCGCTCGACCTTTTCAATTCTTCAGGTCCCTATGGGAAAAGACCTAGGATGGACTGGATCTCAGTTGTCTATGGGATACTCTCTTATGATGATGGTTTATGCGGTAACTGCCTTTTTTGCAGGCAAGATTGTTGATAAAAGTGGCTGCCGTCCTGTTTATTTTGCCGGAGCCGTGTTTTGTTGCCTTGGAATGGTGGCCACTTCGTTTATTAATGACATTTATATTTATTTCTTTACTTATGGCGTGTTTGCTGGAATTGGTACAGGCATGTTGTGGGTATCTTCGACAACATCATGTCGTAAATGGTTTATAGGTGATCGATACTCAACCGCATGGGGAATTGCCTTCGCCGGCGCTCCTATCTCGCAAGTATTACTAACCTTATTCATGAAGCCATTCCTTGCTCAAAACGCATCAGCTTGGCGTACTGTTATGTTGATTATGGGCTTTGTATTTTTGGCGCTGCTTTCAGTTTCCGCGCTTGTAGCTCAGCGTAATCCAGGTGACCTTGGATTGGAGCCATTTGGTCAGCTCCCACAAAAGAAGGAAGGAAAAGCCCATGACTTCACAGTTGCAGAGGCATTTCGTACCAGAGCGATGTGGTGTGATATTTTAGCCTTCCTTTTTGCCATGCTTGGAGAATTCCTGATTTGGTCCCAAATTGTTAAGTACTGGACCGTAAATCTGAGCATGGATTTAGGAACTGCCTCCAATATGTATATCATTATTGGAGTATGTGGAATATTTACCATGCCTCTACTAGGTAAGGTTGCCGATCGACTTGTTAAGTCAAAAGGAAATGAGCCGGAGGCAAGACGACTTGTTCTTATTGCCGGGCCAATTGTAGGCGCAATTGGTTGTGTTCTTCTCTTGATGATGAAGGCGGATCAATTATGGCTGGGCGCAATTTGCTGTGTTCTATTTGCTTGTTACTGGGCAGTTGAGCCAGGTGGTTGTGCTGGCTATGCTGGCGCAGTTTTTGGAAATAAATATTTCGGCAAAGTTTGGGGATTTGCAACGCTAATTGTTATGTTTGTAGGTCCAGCAACTGGATCTTTTATGGGTGGTTTTTTGGCCGATATGACAGGCAACTACACCGCGTCAGTAATCTTTGCTCTTTGCGGATTTATCCTTTCTGCAGTCATGGCCCTACTACTTCCGAAGGAAGTTAAAGCTCCCGTTGTAAGCGAAGAGGCTCAACTTGAGTTTTATAAAGCATCGGTAGCGATTTAGGGTTAAGTTAGACCCCTTCCCGCACGCGCAAGAGATAAATAATTTCTTGCGCGTGTTTGTTTATTGATTGGGGCTGAATATAAATAACTAAAAGAAACTACTTAAGTAAGCATATCAAGACACATTTCTCTTGCTGTATAAATACTTACTGAGAAAAGCGACGTAACAGCAGTTTATTAGTGTTATAGTTGAATGAATCAATAACGGCAGCTAACACGAAATGTGTCAGTAATGTGAGAGTTTGAGCATAAGTCAATTATTTGATTTTGTAATCGTGACTATGCATTCATTTAGTGCTAGTATCGCCGTTCGTCGCAAATATGCACGCCGAGTGGTAGATAATATACTCCAAGTGGCATATTCTTGGCATCTTACGTTGCGTTTCAAGTATGCTGAGCAGTGACGGGCAATCTGAAATGGTTGCAGATTGTATGGGGAGGTTGAGACAGAGTGGATGTTCTTGCGCAGTTGCCAGCAGAGATGGCCGAGCTGCTCGAAAGTTTTTTGCCACACGCATTGGTTGGTAACACCACCTTTGGTTTCACTAACTACATTTTCTATTTCTTGATCGCTGCTGTGATTTTCCTGATTGTCTGCTTTAAGTTTAAGAAGAAGCAGGCAGAGAGCATCGTCCCTCAGGGACGCTTCGTTAATGGCGTTGAGTACCTGATTGAGTACATTAGAGATGACGTCTGCAAGGCTTCTCTTGGAGAAACTTGGCGCACTCACTTCCCATTCTTGATCACTATGTTTATGTTCATCCTGATCAACAACATCATTGGTCTTATTCCTGGTGCACACCCAGGCACCGGTACTATTGGTGTTACTGCCGCTCTTGGCCTTTGCTCCCTTGGATACTTTATGTATGTAGGTGCAAAGAAGATGGGTGTTATTGGCTACATCCTAAGCCTTGCACCAAAGGGCGTTAACCCTGTTATTGCAGCAGTTATCTGGGTTATTGAGGTCTTCTCAACATTCCTTCGTCTGGTTACTCTGGCCGTCCGTCTGTTCTGCAACATGTATGCAGGTCACATCGTTATGGGTACATTTGCAATTCTTGCATCTATGTACTTTATGCCAGCTATTGAGAACTTCTCCGCATCAACAGCTGCTCAGGCAGGCTTTTCGATCTTCTGGGTTCTGCTGTTGATTATCATTTATTTGGTAGAAACTATTGTTGCCTTCATTCAGGCATACGTTTTTACCCTACTCTCTACTGTCTACATCCAGCTGGTAGAGTCTGAACACTAAGCAAAACGCTTAGTTGGTGGCATTGCCACACTGTGGTGCCAAACGGCACAAAAGATGAAGTCATCTGAGCCCACGCTCAGTTGATGATAGGTATGTATATTGGTCGCCTTGAGAGGGGCGAGCGAAAAAGGAGGAATCGTGGGTATTTTCGGATATGCTCTTTGCGTTATGGGAGCAGCAATTTGTATTAGCGTCGTAGCAACGAGTGCCGCTAACAACATGGCTCGTCAGCCAGAGGTTCAGGGTCGTCTCTTCACAGTCTTTATTCTTGGCTGCGCATTCATCGAGGCACTTACCCTGATTGGCTTCGTTGTTACCTTGATGGTTAAGTAAATTACTGTTTGTAACAGCGAAAACGCTACGTTGGAGGAATGCATGAATACGATTTGTAAGGGAGTTAAAAAAGCCAGCACAGTAGGCGCAACTGCTGCTCTACTTGTGGCAATGGCTCCCTCAGTCGCACTTGCTGAAGAGGGTGCAAGTGGTGCCGATATTCTTCTTCCAAAGCCCGCTGAGTTTGTTCCTGCTCTGATTGCGTTTCTGATCATCTTTGCTGTTGTAGCAAAGTTTGTATGGCCTTCCGTTCTACGTATGCTTGACAAGCGTCAAGAGAAGATCCAAGGCGATCTGGACGCTGCAGCAAAGGCTCGCGAGGAAGCCAACAAGGATCGTGAAATCGCAGCAGCTGGTATCGACGCAGCTAAGCAGCAAGCAGACGAGATTGTTTCTGCTGCTAAGCGTGAGGGCGAAGAAGAGCGTGCTCGTATTATCGAGCAGGCAAAGGCAGAAGCTGTCGAGATTATTACTAAGGGTAAGGGCGTTGTAGAGTCTGAGCGTCGTCACGCCATGGCTGAGCTTTCTGATTCCGTTGTTGATCTTGCCGTCGATATTGCCGGAAAGATTATTGGCAACGAGCTTTCAGTAGAGCAGCAGCGTGCTCTTGCCGAAAAGTACCTTGCGGAAGTAGGTACTCCAGATGAGCACTAATAAAGACGATCAAGACAGAAAAGTAGAGGGCTATACCAGGGCACTCCTGGAGGCTGGCCGCGCAGAGGGTCGTGCAACTGCAGACCTTGTACAGGTGCAGCACGCAAAGAAGTTCTCTCCAGAAGTTCTTGAGACTCTTGGTGCTATGCAGGCGAGTGAGGATGTCAACCTTATCAATGATGTTGCCGCTACGTTCCAGGAGCTTCTTGAAGAAGAAGACAAGACACTTACAGTAACGGTAACTACTACAATGCCTCTTGATGATGAGTTACGTGCAAAGGTCACCGAGAAGCTCGAGAAGAACTTCAATACTCAGGTGTATCTTATTGAGCGTGTTAATCCCAAGATTTTGGGCGGCATTGTAGTTGAGGCACGTGATCATCGTTATGATGCATCGGTAAAGACACAGCTCACTCACATTAAGAGTAGGCTCTCTTCAGATCACGTTGAAAGTGAATTGTAATGACTGATAAGACCACTATACAGGAAGGAACGCTGAGCTCAGATGCCGTCATGGCACAGCTTAGAGAGCGCCTTTCTAAGGTCAATTCAACTGTATCCCAGCAAGAGGTATCTGCTGTTATTGAGGTAGCAGACGGTATTGCTCGTGTTGCTGGTCTACGCAGCGCTATGGCAGGCGAGTTGCTGGAGTTCACTAGCTCCGTTACGGGCCACAGCGTATTCGGTCTTGCTCAGAACCTTGATGAAACTTCAGTCGGCGCTGTTTTGTTCGGCGAAGTTTCTGAGATTAAGGAAGGCGACGAGTGCCGTACAACCGGCCGCGTCATGGATATTCCAGCTGGTTTTGACATGCTTGGTCGTGTTGTTAACCCACTGGGCCAGCCTATTGATGGACTTGGCGCTATCCACGCTACACATCGTCGCCCTATTGAGTTCAAGGCTCCTGGCATCATGCAGCGTCAGCCTGTTTGCGAGCCAGTTCAGACTGGACTTCTGGCAATTGACGCTATGGTTCCTGTCGGCCGTGGTCAGCGTGAGTTGATCATTGGTGACCGTAAGACCGGTAAGACCGCTATCGCAATTGACGCAATCGTAAACCAGAAGAACACCGATATGGTTTGTATCTATGTCGCCATCGGTCAGAAGGCGTCTACAGTTGCAAACATCCGCGAGTCTCTTTCCCGCCATGGTGTTCTTGACAAGACCGTCATTGTTGCAGCTACCGCAGCCGATTCTGCTCCAATGCAGTACATTGCCCCTATGGCAGGCGCTGCTATTGGTGAGTTCTTTATGTATAACGATAAGGACGGCAAGCCTGCTGACAAAGACCATCCAGGCGGACACGTTCTTGTTGTTTACGATGACCTCTCTAAGCAGGCAGTTGCATACCGTCAGATGTCACTGACGCTTCATCGTCCACCAGGACGTGAGGCATATCCTGGTGATATTTTCTACCTGCACTCACGCTTGCTGGAGCGTGCATGTAAGCTCTCCGATGAAAACGGAGCAGGTTCACTTACAGCACTTCCAATTATTGAGACGCAGGAAGGCGACGTTTCTGCATACATTCCTACAAACGTCATTTCCATTACAGACGGCCAGATTTATCTGCAGTCTAATCTCTTCTTCCAGGGCCAGCGCCCAGCAGTCGACGTAGGTATTTCTGTATCCCGCGTTGGTGGCGACGCTCAGGTCAAGGCAATGAAGCAGGTTGCAGGTACACTTCGTCTGGACCTTGCAAGTTATCGTGAGAAGCAGGCATTCTCGCAGTTCGGATCCGACTTGGATGCAACTACGCAGTACCAGCTCAACCACGGTGCTCATATGATGGAGCTTCTCAAGCAGCCACGTTATTCAGCTCTGGACGTAGTAGACCAGATTTGCGCAATTTACGCTGCAAAAGAGAACTTCATTGATGACGTTGATCTTGAGAACGTTGCTCTCTTCCGTGATGGCCTTGCTCAGTACATGAGTGAGTATCACCCACAGCTCCGCAACTCTCTGCGCAACGGAAAGATTTCTGATGAGCAGGCAGAGCGCTTGAGTGATCACATTAAGCACTTCAAGGCTAAGTTCTTGGAAGAGCATCCAAACAAGGTTGTGGATGAGGCAGAAGCTAATTCAGACACACCAGGCTCTTTTGACGCAGTAACCCAGGGTTCATTGCAGGAGTAATTATCAATGGCGAACCTTCACGAAATATCGAGGCGTATGAGCTCCATCAGGAGCACCAT
>CAUVJF010000023.1:0-18890 GCA_963552125.1 uncultured Atopobium sp. | reverse complement strand
ACAGTGGCGTCTCCGACATCTTCCCAGCTGAGCCAACTGCTGAGCGCAATCCAGACGCTGTCGTTGACGTGGTCAAGGCCGCATTCTCCATCGACGACAAGTATCTCTCGTTCTACAGCTCCGAGGGTGACCTGGTCCGCATCACCGGCTTCTTGGCAAAGCGCTCTGAGATGAAGAAGTTCCAGTCCGGCGACGTTGTCCTTCAGGACACCGCTCACGACGGCCTGGGCAACTTCACCGCCAACCACCTTGGCGAGCGCAAGGTTCGCATGAGCGACTAGCGAGAAGAGCTGCGCAATCGTGACCTGTACTGCAACAGAAACAACTTTGGGAGCAACACGCGGCGAAGCGGCGCGTCCCACAACCGCAAGCGTCCCAGCAACCAATTCAGGAGCAACACATCCAACCGGATGTGTTGCTCCTGTCAACAAGATTATTCCTTTCTCGCTGGTAGATGGTCCAGGAAGCCGAACCGCCGTCTTCCTACAGGGCTGCAACATTCGCTGCGCTTACTGCCACAACCCCGAGACCCAGGTGGAATGCATCTCCTGCCAGGCATGCGTCAAACCATGCCCAGCTCACGCCCTGTCCGTGGCTGACGGCAAGGTTGTGTGGGACAACTCCATCTGCATCAACTGCGACAACTGCATCAAGGTTTGCCAGCACAAATCCACGCCAAAGATTGAGCTGCTCAGCGCTCGCGAGGTGGCCGACCGCTGCATTTCCAACATGCCGTTCATCCGCGGAATCACCACCTCAGGCGGCGAATGCATGCTCCGTCCCGACTTCCTCTACGAGCTCTTCACCTACTGCAACGCAGCTGGTCTGAGCTGCCTCATCGACTCAAACGGAACCATCGACTTCACCGAGTACCGCGATCTGCTGGCCCTCTCAAGCGGCGTCATGCTTGACGTCAAGGCTTGGGATGATCAGTGGTTTGAGCACCTGACCGGCGAAAATGGCGTTACGGTCCGCAAAAACCTTGCGTTTTTGGCCGAGCAAAACAAGCTCGAAGAGGTCCGCGTCATCGTTACCGAGAGCTGGAACGATGCTGAAGCCGCAGTTGACGGCATTGCCACAACCCTTGGCGAGAAGGTTGGTCAGACGCGCATTCGCCTTATGAAGTTCAGGCACTTTGGCGTCCGCGGTCCGATGGAGAACTCCCCTTCTCCAAGCGATGAGCGCATGCAGGCGATTGAGTCGCAGGCCCGTAAGCTGGGCTTTGGCGAGGTTGTCGTCAGCTAGTTGCCACGGCGGGTGCGCGATACGACTCGCCGCTCCGGCGGGTTTCTCGCCACGATTGTTACTGCAGCTTACACGGGTTTCTCGCCAGTTTTTGTGCCCTTTTCACTGCAACAATTAACGACCTCGCAGCACATGCTACGAGGTCGTTTTCATTTACTTATCAGTGAAGTGTCGGTACGGCAAGCTCCTGATCAGCGAGCTACTCGGTGACGATAGCGATTCCGCTGGAGCAGCCCAGGCGATCTGCGCCAGCCGCAACCATTGCCTCAGCGTCAGCCTTATTGTGGATGCCGCCAGCAGCCTTAACCTTGCAAGTGTCGCCGACAGTCTGCTTCATCAGAGCAACGTCGTGAACAGTTGCGCCGCCGGTGCTGAAGCCAGTGCTTGTCTTAACAAACGCGGCTCCAGCGGCCATGCAATCTTTGCAAGCACGAACGATTTGCTCGTCATCAAGCAGGCAGCACTCCAGGATTACCTTAACGGGCACGGTACCAGCGGCCTCAACGACAGCCTTGATATCAGCGATAACATAGTCGTCATCGCCAGCGACCAGGTGGCCACCGTTGATGACCATGTCAATCTCGGTGGTGCCGTCGGCAACGCTCTGCTTGGCCTCGGCGACCTTAGCTGCAGTTGAAGCGGCGCCCAGAGGGAAACCGATGCAGGAAGTAATGCCAACCCCAGAGCCCTCGAGCTCGGCGTGAGCCAGGGAAACCCAGCAAGAATTGATGGCGACAGTTGCAAACTTGTACTGTTTTGCCTCAGCGCAAAGTTTCTTGATGTCTTCAGCGGTTGCGTTTTGCTTCAAATTTGTATGGTCGATAAGGCCGTTGACTTCCACGATTTTCTCCTTCTGGCTGTGCGATTATGAGCGGTTTGTGCCTCTCTATTGTACGGCAAGCGGCGCAGAAAAGATGTGGCCATCTGGTTTTGCTACCTGGATTTGAACGGGCGTCCGTCTAAATTCGGGCAAGCTATTATCCGATTCAAGCGGAACTTTACCTAGCTTTGAACAGTCGTGCCCATAATGCCCGCTGTCGCTCTTCAAGATCTGAAATAGTAGTGTCACGTGCAACTATTCCTGTGGATTCGCGAATCTGACGGGCCAATCCCTGAACACTTTCAAAGCTTTTGAGCATCTCACCAGATACCGAAAAATGCGGACATTGAACGCCCGTTACCAGCTCGTTTTCCCTATCCAGGTCTCGCATGATTTTTTGGCCGCCAGAGTGTGTAGTTGCGGGATCATAATCTAGCAACACCGTAGCCCGCTTCTGCCTCTTGTCCTTGAGCTGAATGGTTAGGTCAGGAATTCGAGTGATTTTCTCGCCATATCGGTTTTCCAGCTCAATTGGCCTATTGAGCTCAACGGTTCCTAGATTAAAGCCACCAAGGTTATACGGGAGGCACAATAGCAGGGCAAGCGAGGCCTCTCGGGGCGACCGAGCTTTCTCTACGATGTGCTGAAGCGCTCGTTTAGCTGGGACGATGCCGCGCTTTCTTTCTTGTGTGGAAAGAAACTTTGCAATTGCAGTGCGATTTGTCAGAGGGCCATTTTGGCGTTGCGAAACTCCACCGTGACCATTTTGGTTCAAAAAATAATCAGAGCATAGCGCACTACCTGCAAGAATTGTTCCGATGAAATCGAGTTTTGACGCAATCTGCAAATAAGTGAATTCTGGAGATGTCACAAATCCTTTTAAGTCAGTATCTATGGGTAGGAGCATTGATGGCAAAACTTTTGAATTACAGATGTGAAGTGCAACATTTGCTCTTGTAGACGCAAAATTCACATCACGAATTAGCAGGTCAACCTTACCATTAGACTCCTGGTGAAGACGCACGCCTTGTATTTCCGGCAGGTGTCCATAGTAGACGGCAAACTCTCGTTCCATGGCCGCTCCAGGTGTAGACTCGGGAACAAGTGGCGCTCTGACCATAGCATTTGCTGCCGACGACGAATCAAATAGCCTAGAGGAACTCATTAATAAATTAAACGCTGAAAAGTACGAAAGACAGTAATCCATAGCACTCCTTCGCGAAAAAGTATGAATTCCATACCCGGAAATGGCGCAAGTAATCTGACCGATTTGAAATCACACAGGAAATCTGTGCAAGATTTGTCGTTTGGCACCCTGCGGGAGTTCATCATGTAACTTCTCTGGCTTGGTTTCAAAATTCTGAATAATTCTGCAATTAAATTCATTTCCATGAATACGTAATTTTTGAGCTCAAAATTATGTGCCGAAAAAGGTAAAAAACCCGTTTAGTTGGAAATGAAAATTGAAAAATAGACGTTTTATTTCCAACTAAGACGATTTTTTACCGCCTCAAAAACTTTTATCTGGGCAAACGTTGTATACAGAAAAATGAAATCTCCAACTAAACGCATTTTTTACCACTTGGAGGTGACTCGAGGAACTTTCGACACCGAAATGCCCATCCGCGCACGTCTGCACACGTTACCAGCACGTTGTCGTGCCCGCCCGCACTTGCCCACCTGCAAGCCTGCCGTCCGCCCGCGCTGGGCGCACAAAAAAGCCTGGTAGCAGAACGCTACCAGGCTTTTAGCGAAGCTAAGTGTCTAAGCTAGATCTTAGAACTCGACAGGAAGATCGAAGTAAACGCACTTAAGCAGCTGCTCCATCTCCTCCTGGGTAGGCTTGCGTGGGTTGGAGAGGGTGCAAGCGTCCTCGATAGCAAGGCGAGCAACCTCTGGAGCCTTCTCGAAGAACTCCTTCTCGTCGATGATGGAGGTCTCGGACTTGGTTCCACCCTCGCCGTAGTTCTTGATGCCCTGTGGGATGTTAAGAGCGTCGTTGATGTCGCGAATCTTCTGAACAAGTGCCTCTACCAGCTCGTCCTCAGTGTTGCCCTCGAGGTGCAGAATCTCCTTAGCAATGAATGCATAGCGAGTCTTTGCGCGCTCGTCGCGAGCGTTGAACTGGATAACTTTGCCCAGGTACATAGCGTTTGCGCAACCGTGGATGATGTGTCCACCGGAGAATGCAGCGCCGGTCTTGTGAGCCATGGAGTGAACGATGCCCAGAAGGCCAGAGGAGAATGCGATACCAGCAAGGCACTGTGCGTCATGCATGTGCTGACGTCCCTCTTTGTCGCCTGCGTAGGACTTTGGCAGCCACTCGACAATCTCGCGGATTGCGTGCAGAGCGTCGCCGTCGGTGTACATAGAAGCAACAGTAGAAACGTATGCCTCGATAGCGTGGGTCAGTGCGTCCATACCAGTGTGAGCAACAAGCTTAACAGGCATGCCGTAAGTGAGCTCAGGGTCAACAATTGCGACGTCAGGGGTAATCTGGAAGTCAGCCAGTGGGTACTTAACACCCTTCTGGTAATCGGTAATGATAGAGAATGCGGTTACCTCAGTTGCGGTACCGGAAGTAGAAGAAATTGCGCAGAAGTGAGCCTTGGTGCGGAGCTCAGGAAGACCAAAGACCTTGCACATGTCCTCAAAAGTGGTCTCTGGGTACTCGTACTTGATCCACATAGCCTTAGCTGCGTCGATTGGGGAGCCGCCGCCGATAGCAATGATCCAGTCTGGCTGGAACTCGCTCATCTTAGCAGCGCCGCTCATAACGGTCTCGACGGAAGGATCGGACTCGACGCCCTCAATGTGAGAAACCTCAAAACCTGCAGACTTGAGGTCATTCTCGATGTCATCAAGGAAGCCGCCACGACGCATGGAGCTGCCGCCGGAAACGATAACTGCCCTCTTACCCTTGAGGTTCTTAACCTCGTGACGAGCGCCCTCGCCAAAATACAGATCGCGTGGATTTGTAAAACGTCCCATAAAACCTCTCCTTAACTATGTGCCGCTTCCCTAAGCGGCTAGCGAAGCCATTCTTCGCAATTACTTCTTCTCAACATTTCTATTCTAGCTCATTTTGGACACCTGACCAAAATGAAAGTGTCATTTTATGCAATATCGTTCAGAATATATACACTCCTTTGACAGGAACCTGACGCCCATCTGGCGAGAAACCCGTCCACTCCAAACGTTTCCGTCTGCCGTTCGCAATCTTCTTACGACGCTCGCGGAGTTGCGCCGCACACCTCAATAACCTGCGATATCATTACGTAAGAGAGAAAGGAATCCTGTGGCGTTTGACCCGGTAAAAGAGGACTACCAGCGGCTTATCCTCCGCTTTGCTCGCACGCAAGTCAGCGACGAGGACAGCATTGCTACGCTGATGAAGGACTTCAACTGGCGATTCTCCAACGACCGCAATTCCCTCCCTCAAACCGACGAAGACCGCGCGTTCAATCTGGTTGCGCAAGCGGCCGAGATTGTTGATTATCGCCTGCCGTTTGTCGAAGAATCCCAGGCGCAGGCCCTTATCGACCAGGGAAAACGCCTCCTTAACCAGGCAATTCAGCTGGACCCCAACTGTTTTGATGCTCAGCGCATGCTCCACGCCTCAAATAGCAGGCTTTTTGACTCCTACTACCAGTTCCTTGTGGAGAAGCTCCCCCAGGTTGAGGCCGTGTGCTACCAGAAGGCGCAAGAGTCCTCGCAGGGGCTTCCTGCCGAGCAGGCAGAACTTGCCCAGCGCCTGGCCATCAACCCCTATAAGCGCTGGTTAGCCACGCTTTCTTCTCGCGCACTTATCTGCGGCCGAAACAAAGACGCCATCGCATATGGCGAGAAACTCCTGGAGCTTGACGCTGCGGACACGGCCGATGTTCGTTTTACGCTTGCGCTCGCATACGCAAAACTCGAGGACGAAAACGCCCTCGACAACCTCATGGATCAGTACCGCAAGCTTGATCCGCCTCGCGGGGCAGATGATCCGTGGATTTTGCTGGCTCGCCTGGCTATTCACTTCAAAAAGCGTGAGTTGGTTGAAGCGGAACACTACCTTGACCTGCTGATTGAGCGCTATCCGGAGGCAACGCTTTGTTGCTTCGTGCAGAAGGATTTGCCCGAGGGAGAATTCTCTCGTCTCAACGTGCTTCCCTACTCTGAGGACGAGCTCATCATTGCCATCGCAGAGGCCACCGTGCTGCTGCAAGAAGGAAATGACCTGATAGGACGCGGTGTTCTTGGTCGTTGGCTTGCAGATCAGGTTAGGGCGAGAGACCCAAAGACCGTTGAGCTGGCAGAAAAAGAACTTCAAATGCAGGCAAATGCCTTGTTCACTACAGCTGATTCGTTCCCCGATGGTCCGGGCGCCGCTCCCGACGGCCCAGCTGGTCCCAGCTTCCCTGGCGGCCCGGTCGGCCCCGGCTTCCCTGGAGGTCCCGCTGGCCCGCGACCAAGCGGACCGTATATTGATGGGCCAAATAATCCACACTCGGGTGGTGATGCAGAGTGATTAAGCATTCCGCTAACGATATGGTCAGTGAGCAGGTAGACCGCCTGGTAGCTAAGTGTGCACAAGAGAAGAACATCGTATCTGAGGCAGCTCTCTATGAGTTGAAGCTTGCGGTAGAAGCTTCGCCTGAAGACTTTATTTCTGACGAAGAAGAAAAGGCTTTTGCTCAATACGTCAATACCATTGGCAAGTATCAGGCTGGAATTACTAAAGAAATTGATTCCGATGCTGACTTCTTTGCAAGTCGGATGGATCTGCTTAACTTCTTGCATAACCAAATGACAAATATTATTGAAAACCCAGCTCTTGCTAACACAAGCATTAACCTTGAAGCTCAGCGAATTCTTGCGCAGATCTCCAATAATCATCCTGCAGCAATCCTCAACGACCTGCTTGACCTGCAAAAAGAATTTGACCCAATCTTTAGGCCAAAGTTGGAACAAGCAAAGCAAAATCACGGTGATGCCTGGAGCTGCGCTGAAGTCCGCCCGCTTTTGCGCCTCTACGCACAGATTGCCCAGGTAGCAACTGATTGTGCCTGCTTCAAGCTCTCCAAAAAAGCCTGCGAAGACCTCTTGTTTTTCTCGCCATCAGATTTGCTAGGTGCGCGTTTTACCTTGGCATATGTTCTTGCTCGCCTGGAAGACGAGGAGGGGCTCCATAAGCTGGACGAGAGCTGTGGATATCAGTCAAATGCTTGGATGCGCCTGGCGTTTACGCTGCTGTTCTTCAAGTTGAATCGCATGCCCGCGGCAAAGCGTGCACTAAAAGGTTTTGTTAACCTCGGCGAGGGAGCGGCTTATGCGCTGCTCAGGCCGTCTTTTGTTGATCTCTACATTCCATGCAGGATCAACTTCACGCCTGACACGTTTACCGAGAATGTTATCGCAGTTCACGAGGCCGAAGCGATTATCGCTGACGTGCCGGAATTTATTTCGTGGGCAGAGTCGGTACCTGGCGTGATTCAAAGCGCACGCGACTACGCGTTTAAGGCCGGACTGGACTGGTGGGAAAACGAAGAATAGATGAAAGCCCAAAATCGCGTCGTTTAGCCCTAGAAATCTGCAACATCTTTGCTATACTTTTTCTTCGCGTCCCCATCGTCTAACGGTTAGGACATCGCCCTTTCAAGGCGGCAATACGGGTTCGATTCCCGTTGGGGGCACCATACGCTATTTGTCATTAAGTTTTTCTTTTATTAGTTTAACTAATCTAGCAGGTGTTTTTATGCCAAGCTTCTTTAAGATTTTTATTGCAGACATACTTTCTTCGACAATATAGAATGTCATTGTAATTTGAACCATAGAAATAGGGCCGATTTTTGCGAGAAGGTCAAAAAGCGCCGAAAGTATAACGACTCCCACAATAAGGAGTTTTTTTGTTATCACCGTTTCAATAAATTTCAAAGTTAATTTCTTACGATTTGTATAGCTATATATGGTAACTAGGCTATTTAGAGCTAATACATAAATCAAACCGCATGTTAATAAAGCGTAGTTTGCAATAAAAATAGTCAATCCTTGGTTAAATTTATCCGCAATTAAAAATACAATGCATCTTCCAATCATTGCACCTCCTTTCTATGTTAATTTACTCATTACTGTAACCTTTAAAATAAAGACAGAAATGTTTAGAGAATTAACCTTTGGCAGTGAATTTGATGAAGAAGACCCTGTATTTAGCTATAGACTCTTTTAATTTATATATATACAATAGTTTGCAAAATTCTACTGAAATGTCTTTATCTACCTACAGAATAGGATATCGCGATGGACAGGTCAAAAGGGTTTTTTATCACGGTAATTTGCTTCGTATATTTTGTTATTTGCGTCCTGGTAGTGGTTTATTTCTTCTTCTCAAATTTCTCTTTCTTCTCACTTGATTATAATACCCCAGTGAGCTTTCTTGGCACTTTGTTAACAATACCGCAGGCATTATTTCTTATGTCTATTTTCATTCTGATAACTTCACTAATGCTGTTTTCTAAAATAAAATCTATGGTTGCTTTTTTTAAAAAAGCAACTTACCTATTTGCTATTTATAATATCTCTGTTGCTTTTTGTGCAGCATTATTTTTATTCATTCCTTGCATTTACTCCTGTCGACGTAATTATAAATCTGTAGTAAATACTGGAGAAATTTCATTATCCAGAGTTGTTTTACTTGAGGATTTTGATTTTGGAGGAAGAGAAACTCTCTACTTTTATGTTTTACGTTTTCCATTCGGTTTGGGAGAAAGTATAGCAACTATTAAGTTATATAGCCACTCAGTACCAAGAAAAGATATTGAGTGGCTACTAGTTCATGAGAATAACCAATATCACATTACAACTACAAACTCAGATGCCATTGAAACCCTAACGGAAATTAATTCTTTCCCCATACATACAAATCTTATCCGTCTATGAAATCATAAGTTGATGTTATTTCTCAAACTTGCAGGATGAGGTAATGAGATGCTTTCAAAGACTAATCGCCTTGTTCATTTACTAAGAGCGGCTATTTATTTAGCAGTTCTCTATTTGGTGTTCTATGCAAATGAATTTATTTCGTTCATAACATATCCTACTCCAGTGTGTTTTTTAGGAGTATTGTTTTTTAGACCCTGGATGGTGTGCTTTATTTTAGCGGCTATAGTTATTTTTTTAATCGCGTCATCTCGCAGCTTTTTTGAGTCTTTAAACTATAGTAGAAAACTTGTACACACCGTTTTACAAACCATTGCGATAATACCTATGTCTGCATTGATTATATATATTCTTTTTACTGGGAGCTTTAACCCTCCAAGTATTAAATGGGTCCAATGTGACACCCCTAATCCTGAGACTCAAATTGCATGTATAACTTTTACTGATAAATATTCAGATAATGTGCGGTTCTATTCAATGCCATCACTCATTTGCGAGGGAAAAGAGATTGGTAGGATATATATACCTTCGCAAGAACCTGAAAAATCAGTCCTTTACTGTGACTGGCATATCACCTGGAACAATGGAATCGGGCGCATTACTACAAATCAAGAACATGGAAACTATCCCTTGCTCGTTATCTCAATGGGCAAGGGAAAGTTCCAACTAATTAAAACTTCCCGGATTTGATCAGTTGATTTAACAGTTGGCGAGAAAAACCTCTTGTAGACCCTCAACCGATAGTCCAGCGCGCGCAAGAATGTTGTGGTGAACGTCTGCTTCCAGATACGTATCGGGCATGCCTAAACGTATTACCTGCGAACATGTGCCTGATGCGCTAAGCTGCTCGACAACCGCGCTGCCAAATCCACCCAAAACACTGTGCTCTTCAACGGTAATAACCACGTCAGAGTTCTGACAGATTTGCGTCAGAGAAGCGTCAAGCGGTTTGATGCTCGACACGCCGTAGACCTCGATGTTTGTCTGAGCGACGGTGGCTTGCTCAGCTACCAACTGCTCTGCAGTTCTCTGAGCTGCCTCAACAACTCGGCTGGTTATCGCGCCTGTTGCAAGAACGGTCACACGCTTCGGAAGAGGGGTGGATACGGTTCCGACAGCTGTGACGTCAGTAGCTGCTGCTTCGGTAGTCGCCACGCCGTCTACGCTTGCCGCGCCCACCGTGCATGCTGACTCAAAGAGCTTCTCGACACCAGACGCATCAAAAACGTAACCATCTGGATGCAGATTAACTCCATCGCACGAGGTCATACGCACGTAAGCTGGTCGAGGATGCTTTGCAAGCTCCATGAGCGTGGCCGCAAGCTGGGCGCTATCGACTGGACTGAATACGGAAAGCCCTGGGATGGTTCTGGTGACCGCAATGTCTTCTACAGCCATGTGAGAGGGTCCTGTAGCTGCGGATTCGCAGCCAGCAGCAACACCTACAAGCACCACGGGCGACTTCATCATGCCAAGGTTGACGCGAATCTGGTCGAGCGTTCGTGAGGTCACAAACGTGGCATAGCACGGCGAAAAAACATGAAAGCCTTCATTTGCGCAGGCAGACGCCACTTCAATAAGGTTCTGCTCTGCAATTCCACACTGAATATAGCCATCTGGTCGAAGCTCACGGAAGCGATCCAGATTCAAACGACGACCATAGTCGGCAACAGCAACGGTTAGCAGCTCGTCATCTTCAGCAAGCTTACCCATTACCCAACCAAATACCTCTTTTGTATTCATACCCGCAAGCATTTGCGACTCTTCAGCCGAAATGCACGCTGACTGCAAAGATGTATCTAGCATGAGCATGCCTCCTCTGCGACTTTCAGATCAAGTAATGCCTGCTCATAAAGGTCGTCCGTCACGCACGCGTCGTGGAACGAGACGTTATTCTCGGCAAATGAAAGTCCTTTGCCCTTTATGGTGTGCGCAATAATCGCGCGAGGCCTTGAAGTTTGCTGCTTTAATGCGTCGTACAGTGCAAGCACATCATGCCCATCCACCTCGACAGACTCAAAACCAAACGCATCAAACTTTCTTGCAATTGAACCGGTGTCCAAAATGGAAGCGCAAGGGCCGTCCAGCTGCATGCGGTTCTGGTCGACAATGACCGTCACGTTGGAGAGCTGGTTGTGGCCGATAAACGCCGCGCTCTCCCAAATGGAGCCCTCGTCACACTCGCCGTCGCCCAGAATACAAAAAACGCGAGAAGGAAGATCTTTTCTGCGAAGGCTCAGCCCCAGGCCAGCGGCGTAGCCCAAGCCCATGCCAAGGCTGCCACCAGAGATTTCAAAGCCGCGCTGAGGATCTCGAAGCGGATGCTTAAAGAGGACGGCATCGGGTCCAAAGACTCCCCGGTCAATATCCTCTTGAGAGATCATTCCTGCACGTAAAAGAGCTGGGAATAGCGCCAGTGATGTGTGAGCCTTAGAGAGAATCAGACGGTCTCTAAGTTCCCACTCGCAATCCCTGTGGCCTACCTGCATAACCTTACTCAAAAGAACAGAGACTATGTCTGCTACAGAACACGCGCCGCCGATGTGAAACGGTGTTGAGCTGTAGCGATGTGCTAACTCAATAATGCCTCGACGCACTGCCAGCGCCTCGTGGCGCAAATCAAGTTCAAGCTGTTTGCGCTGATCAGAGTCTACTTCTACAGAAGTCAGCGATGCACCCACGTGCTCTGACTGACGAACAGAAGAGATGTCCAGAGGTCCAATAGAGCCATCTACCTGCTCAGATACGCCAACAACACTCTGATGCGGGGCAAGCCAAGTCTGGCTCCACTCAATGCAATTGCCATCGGATAGCTCAATTACCTGCTCAAGTACAAGCAAAGCCTCATTTGGAGAACACTGCAGGTAGTCGGCATGGTCTTTACCTGCAATTTGCGACTGATAGCGCATGCGAGAGCGTGCAATTTCTTTTTGAGATGTTCTTTCAACCGCGTCGAAGAGCGACTCATTCTCAAAGTCTGCCTCTTCAAGCTGTGGACAAACAAGCAGGTTAGACCATGACTCCTGGCACACCACAGGTCTATCCGAGACGCTCCTAACACGGCGCAAAAAGAGTACATCAGAGCCGATGGGAATCTCTAGGTGCTCGGCAACAGCTTGATCTGCAGGAACTACCTGCTTAAATAGGACTTCGGTTCGATACTCAAAGCCGCCATCTCTGAGTGCGGCTGCAAATGAAAGTACGGTATTTCCTGCCGCATGACGAACGGTGTTAGAGATAACCTGTGTTGCTCGACCCTTTTGAGTAAGCAGCAAACCCTCTTTGACCAGGGATTGAATAGCTTTTCTGATGGTTCCTCGGCTGACGCCATACTGCGCCATAAATTCGGCCTCAGACGGAATGTACGTTCCCGCCTTCCAGTCTTCTGACAGAATTTTGACGCGCATCAAATCTGACAACTGAACATGAAGAGGTGTAGCGGACGACGAATTGAGTCCTCCTCTGACCTGGGGAGATAGTAACTCAGTAGCCGCATCTTCAGAAACTAAAACCGGAAAAACACCTGTCTCAAATGACATAGGTCCTCCGAAGTGAGTAAGAAATTAGTCATGCATACGTTAGGTACAAGACAAGTAGTATACAAGTTTCTAAAGGAGAACAGAATAGGTATGGAAATAACTTTTGCTGGTCGACATTGCAGAATATAATTACTTTGTTAAATAAATTTACTCTTGATCAAATTAGCCTTTAAGGAGATTTGATAATGACACATTTGCCTGATAGACCGTTTCTTAAGTCATTGTTTGATAAATATGATTTTAGTTATGTTTTGGAGCACTTTTTTGACGAAAACGGCGTAAAAGACTCAGCCCCAGACGAACTAAAGGCTGAATTCAAAGATGTCGAATTCAAACGTTATCCCGAAAATGGCTGCCTTTAATTACATAAGGCAAAACTTGACTAGTAACTCCTAACCTGAACTGCCTCCCATTTCTTATGTCCAAGAAATGGGAGGCAGTTCAGACGCAGAGGGCTTTTTTATTTCGTTTATTGAACAACTAACTTACTAGAATCTTTGAATTTTTCTACAATAACGGTCCTCTCATCCGTTAAATTTCGATAGCTGAACGGTGTCCAACAAAATTTTTTATTGGACAGTAACTATTCTTTATGTCCAATAAAATCTTTTATTGGACATACTAAGATGCGGATTCATCAGAGTTAACTATATGTGAAAGCCTTGGGAAAAAATAAATTGAAGGGCGTCTACCGCTGGCTGGCACAATCTCATCTATATATCCAAGTTCAGCTAAATCGTTGATAAGACGTTTGCCAGTTCGTGCATTAACCCCATCAGAATGCGTTATCTCTGATGATGAAAAAATTGGTTGTCTAAATAAAGCGTCAACAACTTTAGTTACATTGGCTGACTTGGTAGTGTTAAATAATTTTTCGAGTACTTCTTTTCTCAGCTCATATATTTTATTAGCTTTCTTTTTATTAATTATCGCTTGAGTTTCAATAGCACATAAAAAGAACTTGCACCATCCAGTCCAGTCGTTATCTCTCGAAACTGCCAACAGACGATCTTGATACTCTTGGTTCCTATGCTCAAAGAACTCACTTAGATAAAAACTTGGATAAGAGATAATCTTATTTGTATACAGCATTAGTGGAATTGTAATTCGACCCATACGACCATTACCATCAAGAAATGGATGGATAGATTCAAATTCCGCGTGAGCAATTGAAATTTTTATTAGTGGGTGCATTTCGCTCTCATTGACAAATTTCTCCCATGTAGCCATAGCATCTTCTAATTTATCTGGAGAAATTGGAACAAATCTAGCATTATTAACATCGCTTCCACTTGTGCCTATCCAATTTTGTTCTTTACGATACATACCAGGGGACTTAAAACGCCCTCTGACACCATTAAGCAATATTGTATGAACCGATTTAAGAACCCTTCCGCTTAATGGAACTGTCCCTAACAAATCTTTCGCTTTCATAACTGCAAGACGATAATTGATAATTTCGTTAATATCAGCTTGCATGGAGCTGTCAAACTCATCATCTCCAGCCTCATAGCGTAATACATCATTAGCGGTTGCGCGAGTTCCCTCTATTCTTGATGAAGAAACAGCCTCTTGAATCATAAGCGGTGATACTAATACTTCAGAATCAGGGATTATCCCGAGAAAGCTATCATATCTTGCAAGAGCGTCTGAAGCGCGCGCAAGGGGCGTAGCAAGCTCATTCCACTCTAAATTTTCTGGTGGAAATTTACCATAATGATATAAAACTGACATCTCTTTCCGCTCCCCCTATATCTCAAATTCAAAAGGCACTAAATACCACACAACCTCACCAATAATGGAGACGGGCTGTGTGTCAATCTCGTTGAAGTCAAATATTTGAGGTCTAAAAGTAGGATCTATACTGTCTGGGATGAGCTCGTAGCCATTTGATAGCGGTCTCACACGCTTAATAGTTGCATCAAAGCCATTCACACACACCGCATACGCTTTCATAGGCTTAGGCGCTTCCTGGCAAGGGTTAATGAGTGCATAGCAACCATTAGGCAATGCACGATTCATAGAATTATCTTCTACTTTTAATAAAAAAGCTTGAGGAAACCTGTCATAAATATCTATTGGAATATCGTAAGTCTCACTAGAATTTATAGACTCAACAGGAGCGCTGGCAGTAATCCCACTTAAAAGTGGAACAGATATCATTTTAGAATTACGATTGCAATTAACACTATTGTCTCCAGCGACTTCTATTTCAAAAATTGAATCTAAGGAAACATCATAGAGTTTAACAAGCTGAATAAGAGAGCTTAAATCAGGATCATTTTGACCTTGCTCCCAGCGCCTAATTGTGCCGAGTGGAATACCAGTTTTAGCAGAAACTTCTTTCTGTGTAAGCCCACTTTTCTCTCTTGAGCTACCTAGAAAGGAAGCTACACAGCTATTTTTACATGCCATAATAACCGCCTTTCATACTATATTTCTAAATTATAGACGTTATTTGAGAGAACTTTTATATATCAAACCATACTCTGTCCCATTTTTGTCCCCTAAGTTGTCCCATGAGATAAGTTTCCGCGGGTCAGGCATTATGTGCTTATAATGCCAGTTAGGGTTTGTTGCTTAAATATCTTCTGCAAATATACAGCTAAAACGCTATTTATTCTGCAACAAAAGTGGTAGGGGCGGCGGGACTCGAACCCGCAAGACCGAAGTCGAGGGATTTTAAGTCCCCTGCGTCTGCCAATTCCGCCACGCCCCCGGATATGTCTAGCTATTATGCCACTACTTTTAATTCAGCGGGCGCAAAATTGGCTGCCAAATCACAGGCGACTGCTTTCCCTGGTGAACGGCAGCAGCAGTTATCACCAGGCCAAAGAGCAGGTCACTCTCGCTTACTACCAGGTGTTTAAAGCCTGAATTCTTCATCAATTCTGCAAGCAAAATAGTTCCCGCAAGCATAACGGGTGCACGTTTTGCCTGAAGTCCCGTTATGTCTTCTCGCTCCTTTAGTGTTTTGCTGGCGAGAAGCCCCTCTATCTGCGACACCTCGTCAAGCGAGATGTGGTTGAGGTGCACCTTTGCGGGATCGTATGGATCAAGGAGGTCCCTGATGGCAATGAGGCTGGTTGCGGTTCCTCCAACACCAACCATAAGCTCTGGGGCTGCACACTGCTGTTGAGCTCGGACAATAGCTTCAGACATCATCTGCGCTGCCATTTTATGAGCCCCATCGATGTCCTTAGCTGAAGGATGGTCAGACGACAAGTTAAAGCGCTCAGTCAGACGCCTGCAGCCAAGATCAACGGACTCGACAAAGTTGATGTCGAGCTGCTGCCCCTCGAGCTGCTGGCCTCCAAGCTGCTGGCCTGCGCCTTGGGCCGCAGGCTGACCTATCAGCGTACCAACGACCAGCTCAGTTGAACCACCGCCGCTGTCGGCAACAAGAATGCGATGATTCTCGAAATCGTGAGAGACACCCAGAAATGTAAGCGCGCCTTCAATTTCACCTGGAATAATCATGGGCTCAAGCCCCAGCGAGGCTAGGCCCATTCCCAGGTCAGGAGCATTTTCTGCATCGCGAGCAGCGCTTGTGAGCGTGCACACAACCGCCTCAGCGCCCTCTTTTCTCGCGTGATCAACATAGGAAGAAACGCAACCAACGCAACGATGAATTGCCTCAGGTAACAGGCGCTTTGTCTTATCAACACCCTCGCCCAAATTGACAATCTCGGTGTATTTGGCCATGCGAATGACGCGACCGTCCTCTACCTGCGCAAGCGCAAGTCGAGCAGTTACGGTTCCAATATCAATTGCAGCTAGAAGCATTAGTGTGAGTTCCCACTATCAGACTTTGAATTATCGGCGCCGGACCCCTCAGAAGAGCCGCCC
This sequence comes from uncultured Atopobium sp., assembly GCA_963552125.1. Taxonomy (GTDB): domain Bacteria; phylum Actinomycetota; class Coriobacteriia; order Coriobacteriales; family Atopobiaceae; genus Lancefieldella. The sequence continues at coordinate 2,513 of CAUVJF010000023.1, read as the reverse complement.
TCCCCAGAGTTTTTCTGATCGTGAGACTCTCCTGGAGCAGGCGCAGACGTAGAATCATCAGAGTTTGCGCTCTTAGGAGCCTCAGTATTGCCGGAATCGCCTGGTGTAAATCCAAAAACAAAGTCCCCAACCTTGATGTACCACGGATAGTCAGGATGCTGAACGGTATTCTCGTCCTTCTTTTTATCAAGGCCCTCTACCCGTGCAGATTCCTCGTCGCCAGAAACCAAGCCCTGCTTATGAGCCTCGTCTATGATGCCCTCTTTTGTCTGCAGACCCTGAACCTCGGACTCAAGTCGTTTTTGATCTTCTTCAAGCTTCTGCTGATTTAGCAGCAACTCGTCATGCTCGCGAACAGCGTGGTAGTAGCCACGAATTGGCGGATACAAGCCCACAAGCAAAAAGATTACAACGCCGAGAAAAATGACAAGCTTGGTGTGGTTACGCGCGAAGTCAAGTGCGTTGTCTTTAAGCTCTACCAGAGAAGCTACGCTGAACTGCGGTTTATTAGTTCTTTCAGCCTTCTGCCTGCGCTCGGACTTCTGGTCACGCTCGGGCTTCTGAGTCCTATCAATCCTATTAACTTGAACAGTTCTTTTACACTTGGTGTCCTTGGAACTCTTCTGGGAAGAAGCGTCCTTTTGAGTCACCGCAGGCTTTTTAACCTCAACAGCTTTTGAGTCAGATTGAGATTTCTCAGTTACCTGGGGTTTCTCGGATTTTTTAGTTGAAAATATTTTGAGAGCACCAGCGGCATGCTCCACGGTAGTCTCTTTAAGAGGCTCAACGGAACGCTTGGTGGGCGTTGTTTTTCTTTTTGTACCACTCTTTTTAGTGGTGTCTTGACTCATCACGGATCTCATTTCTGGTTTGTTTGGTGATGCGTCGCAACAAATTGCAACATCTTTATTATGGCAGAGGCAGTGCCGATAGCCCTGCCTCAGTTTGGAATTTCATCGTTTTACCGAATAGAAGTCGTCGCTCCACGGCGAGTCGTAAGCTTTGCGGTACGCCGCACGTCTTCACTGCAATCTGTGCAGCTTGCTTACGCATCAAGATGACGTTTTGCCTCTTGCCACAAATCTTCTTGTAGCTCGGGTTTCTCGTCAAGCGAGAAGCCTCTCTCAGCAGCAGCTTTCTCCATATACGACCAGCGAGCGCGGAACTTCCTGCAGGCGCTCATCAGCGCTTCTTCCGCATCAACGCCTTCCCAGCGAGCAACGTTTATCAGCGCAAACAAGATGTCGCCAAACTCGTCCGTTTTCTGCTGCGTACCTTGGGCTTCAGCGTCAAACTCCGCGCGCTCCTCGGCAACCTTGTCCCACACATCATCGACAGACGCCCACTCAAAGCCCATCTTTGCGGCGCGCTTTGAAATCTTCTGCGCCTGCATGAGCGCAGGTAGAGACTGTGGAACCGAGTCGAGAAGACCCTCGGTGTGCACGGTATCATCTGCACTGGCGCGCTCCTCAGCCTTGACGCTCTCCCATACGTCCAAGACGGCCGCGGCCGACGACGTAGAACCCGCTTCTGGCCCAAATACATGCGGATGCCTGCGTACCAGCTTCTGGTTGAGCGCTCGGCACACGTCGTCGATGTCGAAGCCCGCTGCGCGGTCGCGCGCCCCTCTGCCCGCACTGGCACCGCTGTCCGCCTCAATCTGCGAGTGAAGCACTACTTGCTCAAGTACATCACCAAGCTCTTCTTCAAGGTGTTCAGGAGAGCCCTCAGCAATCGCTTCGACCGCCTCGTAGGCCTCCTCAATCATGTTCTTTGAGATGGACTGATGTGTCTGTTCCTTATCCCAAGGACAGCCGTCCTCCTGACGAAGTCGCCAGATTGTTCTGATCAGACGGTCGAACTCCGGATGCGTCTTCGGTGCACCAGGACGAGCCTTTGTTTCTTCATCAACTGCGGCTGCTAGCTGGGCGATCTTCTCGTCAGATGTCATAGAACTTATTGCTCCTCGGGATACAGAAAATTCCAGTCGTTGCGCAGGCCGGTCATGAGCTCCATAACGTCCTTTGAGACCTCAAGCTGCGCCTGAGCAGAAGCGTCTCCTGCAACAGCGGACTCCAGATCTGCCAGCACGTACGCCAGAGCATCAGCCGTGCGACCCACCTGGACTTGCTCCTGCTTGCCGTCGTCAGTCCACGTGATTGTGGCAACATCTGCGCGTGGGTACTCCATAATCTCAATGAAGGCTTTATCGGCGGAAATCATAGCGCGTTTTGGCTGCTTGGAGTGGAGCGTCAGCGCCAGAACAACCATCTGACCCTCAGCGTTTCTGAGCAAAATGCCGTCCGTCTGATCAACGCCGGTAGGGGCCGGATTCATCATAGAGAGCACGTCATGAGGCTGGCTCTTCAAGAAAAGACGGGCCAGCGTCAGCGAATAGACGCCAATGTCCAGAAGGGCGCCACCGGCAAGCTTGGGATTGAAGAAGCGATTCTCCATATCAAACTCTTTGTAGCTGCCAAAATTCTCCTGAATCAGGTTGACTGGACCAAACT